>JAZNWG010000211.1:0-6780 GCA_045593225.1 Oscillospiraceae bacterium | reverse complement strand
AAAAGACGGCTTCGGCCGTCTTTTTTTATACCGTCGAAAAAGTCCCGTTAGTACTCAACGTTCTAAGACGACTCATGCCGTCTTTTTTTGTTGCGTTAATCCTCCGCGGGAGGCTCGGCAGGCTGAGACGCAGTACTTCTGCGCTTGCTTACAAAAAGCTTTACAGCCTCTATTCCCGAGCGGAAATTTATCGCAACTATAACGATGAATATTATGCAGTTTATAACATTCTGCCACAGGCCATATTCCATAAACATTATGCAGCAGCCCATGACCGTCAGCAGCAGTATATTTACAAATGTCTTTTTGTAATTTATCTTCATGTAAAGATACTTTTTAGTATCAATTACTCGATATACGAAAACTATGATGTAGCTTGCGAGCGTTGCTATCGCAGCTCCTACAACACCTATGGTGTTCAGCAGCAGGAGGTTAAGCAGGATATTCGTTACAGCGCCGATAGCGGACGACACAAAGCTGTGCGTCGTCTTGTTGCTGGCCTCGTAGATACTGCCCATAAAGTTTGAGCTGCACTGGAACAGCACCGCGCCGAGCAGCAGCGGCACATAAAAATACGCGCCCTCAAAGCCCTCGCTGCCGAAAAACGGCATTATCATCGGGCGGAGTATCAGCATTATTCCTGCAACAGCGATGAACATTACCGTCTGCATGAGGCTGAACACGTTGGAATAGAAATTCGATATGGTACGCGAATTGCGCTCCGTTATCGCCGACATATGCCATGCCTGAAGGAATATTCCGACAACGATAGATGCGAGGTTCGGGAACTTGTACGCGAAGGAGTAGACGCCATTCGCGCTGCTGCCGTGGATAGCACGCACCATGAACGTATCAGAAACATTGATTATCCACCACATGATAGTGGTAGGCATGAGCGGTATGCTGTAGCGTATCATCGCGCTTCTCAGCATCTTGTCGTTGCCGAGGGGGCGATATTTCCGCGGAAGTCTTGCCTTTATACTAAGGAAGATTATAGAGCACAGGTCGGCAAGCGAAACGGACAGCACATAGCCGAGTATGCCCATCTCAAACACGCCGAGGAACAAAAGGTTGAACAGGATATTCATGACCGTAGTCAGCATTCCGTCTATCGCGAACAGCTTTACATGGCCTCGTGCGCGCACGTAGATGCTGCATACTCCCTTTATGCTGCCTGTGCAGACATACATGAATATCAGCCATTCGTAGCCGGCGAGGAACTCGATAAAGCCTATCAGCGGCACAAATCCCGCGAATATCGCGAGACCTATCACCGCGACATTTATGCCTATGGAAAATACATGCCTGCCGTTGTTCGCCTTATCCAGACCATAGCGAAGCACGCCCTCACTTATGGAGAGCGTAACCACAGATATAAGCAGTGCAGATGCATTGATGATGTTTGTAACATCACCGAAGCCGTCTGTACCAAGCCAGCTTGTGTAGAATTTCAGCATTACATACACAAGCAGCTTTGATCCGAACTGTCCTATCGCGAGAACGATAGTATTGCTCGCTAGCTTCTGGTATTTGTTCATATAGTTCCTGTTGTCTTCTTCATATTATTCTTTATTGCGCAGCTCTTTGAAAAAGCGCGTCAGCACCTCGCCGCACTGCTCGGAGAGAACTCTGCTCCTGACGTACGGGATATGAGTGAAGCGCTCCTCAAACAGGCATGCCACTGAGGCGCACGCGCCGTTCTTATCGTCAAACGCGCCGTACACCACCCTTTTCAGACGCGAGTTCATTATCGCGCCTGCGCACATCGGGCAGGGCTCCAGCGTTACATACAGCGTGCAGCCTGTCAGCCGCCACTGCGAAAGCCGCTTTGCTGCCTGCTCAATGGCTATCACTTCCGCGTGGGCGGTAGGTGAATTAAGCAGCTCGCGCTGATTGTAGCCCTCGCCGATGATCTCACCGTCGGGGCTTACAACTATCGCGCCTACAGGGATCTCACCGAGAGAGTAGGCCTTCTCGGCAAGCTCCAGCGCTTTCAACATATATTCCTCGTCAAGCGTCATGTCTTGATACGCTTGCAAGCCTGTACCAGTACGGTGAGCACCAGCCAAGCGAGGTTGTAAAGTGCGATATAGAAGCCGTTGAGCATATAGAACGGCTTGAAGCCTGTCTGCATATATGGCGAAATGCCGCCGCTGTATTCAAGACCGTAATTTCCGAAGAAGCCGAAGATCAGCACAAGGAGTATTCCGAGTGCGATACCTGCGATCTGCATTGCACAGCCGAGCTTTATCTTCTTGTAGAGGCTCTTGCTGCCGTTTACTGCTGCTGCGAAGGAAGTAAATGTTCCGTCGCAGGAAACAGCCGCGCTGCCCTTGGAAACGTACTTTGTGCGCTCATCGAACTCATCATGAGCCTCGTACGGGATAACTCTTACATTCTCAGCACCGATATCGAACAGCTCTGCGATAACGCCCTCGGTTATCATGCCGTCAACGGTCTTGATGATAAGGCTTACGCCGTTGTCAGCAAGCTTTTCAACGTGGTTCTTTACCTGTGTGTTTGCTGTAAGCTCAACGAAGAACAGCATGCAGACCTCGCCGCCGACTGCGAGGTAAACCACCTCGTCATTGTTCTTGTTTACAGCAGACTCCTTCTTAGCGTCGGGAACTGCTACACCGTGGCTCTTCATGTGGTCACGGTTTCCGAGCAGCACTCGTCTGCTGCCGATCCAGCCCATTACACCGAGATTGCTCTCGTATACGCAGTTACTTACCTTCTTAAGCAGCGCGGACTTGTAGTTGAGCATATTGAAGAACGCGTCTGCAAGCACGCTGTCAGCGCTGACAGCAAGGCTCGCCGCGTAGATGATAGCGTCATCTATCTGAATGTGCTGTGTGCCTCTGGAGCCGTTCTTGCTGTAGTCCCAGATGTTGTTAACCTTTACGGAGTTTACAGGGAACAGCGACTTTGCCTCGACAAGGACAGCACTTGTTTCGTTTACGTCCTCAACAGCGCTGTAGCCGAGCACTGCCGCATTCTTGCCTGTGATCGCCTTGGAAGCGCTGAGCATGGGAAGCATTACGGTAAGCGAGCTTACAAATGTTGCGCCGATAGCAAGGATAGCTGTCATTACAGTCACTGCAAGCGCGATGTCGTTCATGATATAATCCACGCCCTCGCCGATAGTTCTGTTGATAGACATGAAATATGTCATAACCGCACCAACAACAGAAGCCGCAAGAACAACAGGAGAAGCTACTCTGGAGATCCTGTCGGAAACGTCCTCGCAGTAGGTGGAGATGATGAAATCACACAGAAGCTCTGTCTTGCGCATGGACGCAACAACGGGGATACCCATTCCTGTGCCTCTTGCAAGCTTGTCTGTTCCCTCGTCTCTCAGGCACTCGATGAAATACTTGCCTCTGTCACCCGAGATGAATGCGAAGTTATTCTGTGCTGCCTTTACAGTACAGAGCTTCGACACGGTATTAAAGCACAGCGAGCCGAGCGATACTACGAGATAAACATGAGCGCACTCGAATCTTATCATCGCGGAGTTGGAAAGGTATACTATCAGAGCCGCAATAGCGCCGACGTGCGAGAATGCACACAGCGTATCGCCGTCAGGCTTCAGCTTGACAAGACGGGAAAGTCCATTTGTAACAACGCTGGAGCAGGCCGCAAAGCTCAGGATACCAACCGTAAGGTTTGTGTAGAGGTAATTCATCGCATTGGACTTGTTGCAAAGATCCGAGATTATCGGAACGCCCTCGATATTGAGGTAATAGAAGATGCCCGCAACTACAGTCGCCGCAAGCAGCACCAGCAGTATCACAAGTCTGCCCATAAGGCCCTTGGAAGCGCGTCTCAGACGGTCGATGATAACATTCTCATCATCAAGGTCGATGATCTCATCATCGTCCTCATCATAGTCCTCGTCCTCGCTTTCAGCGGACTCTACCTCATCGTCGATGTCCTCAAGCATGAAGCTTGCTATCCTGCGCTTTTTACGTGCTGCAAGCTCGTCAGCCTCTCGGATAGCGGAAACAGGATCGCTCTTTGCGAGGATACCTGTATCTATAAGCTGCTTATCATAGTCTATGTTCAGCGCGCGAGAAGGAACTCTGCCCGGGTCGGACAGATCGGTGAGTGTGACTGTGCGCTCTGCCTCAAGATTTTTCTCGCGCTGCTCCTTGAGCTTTTTATTGAGAGAAGCCACCAGCGCATCATTGCTGCGGCGCTCCTTAAGAGTAGAATACTCTGTAACATCGTCCTCCTCAGGCTCTGCCGCAGGAGTTACAAGCACCTGCTCGGGCTGTGCGGCTCTTCTGCGGGTGGTTACAGGCTCGTATTCCTTAACGTGCTCCTCTGCGCCCGAAAGACGCTTGAGGTCGTTTCCTGCAACTGCAAGAGTATCACCTGAAACAGCCTCCGCATTCTTTATCTCCTCGGCTGCCTTTGCACGGGATTCCATGGGGTTTATGGAATCAAGGAGCTCATCGGGAGCCTCTGCCGCCATGTCAGCTTCAAGCAGTGCGCGGTTTATCTCCTCGATACGCTGCTGCTTTCTTATCTGCTGTGTTGCTGTAACGACAAGGTCACTTCTTGTATGGAAGATGATATCATCATCGTCATCTGCGGATACCTCGGGCTTTACAAAGGGCTGGACATACTCGCTCTCGGGGAGCACGATATCCTGCTCCTCTGTATCAGCGAACATTCTCGAAGCCTCCTCGGGCGAGGATATCTCAGCTGTGAAGCCTGTATGCTCGTCCTCGTCACGGACAGGCTCTATCTCAGCAGTTGCCTCGTAGTCGTCCTCCTCAGCCTGCTGTGCTGCAAGCTCAAGCTGACGAAGTCTCTCTTCCTCTGCGGCACGCTCTGCCTCGATACGCTGCTTCTCAGCCTCCTCGGCTGCACGGCGCTCTTCCCTTTCGCGGCGGCGAGCCTCTGCCTCTGCCTTTTCGCGCTCCTGCTGCTCGCGACGATGCTGAGCCTCAGCCTGCTTGTTAGCCTTTTTCTGCTGAGCACGCTGTGCGGCACGCGCGATATCCTCTGCGCGCTGTTCAGCCTCTCTCTGCTCAGCCTCTTCCTCGGCTGCTACCTCCTCCGCGGTACGGCGCTTAATGCCCGAGCTGCGCATAGCCTGCTCCAGCTCGTTGCCGCCGATTATCTCGGTAACGCTGCCGCTATAATCGGAAGCCGCGCCCGAACCGTCACGCTTTCGGTCTATTTCCGCCAGGATATCATCAATATTGTAATCGGACATAGTATCAACTCCTATAAATCAACGATTCTTAACCACTTCGTACATAAGTATTCCCGCCGAAACGGAAGCGTTCAGCGAATTTATCCTTCCGTTCATCGGAAGCGACAGTATCATATCGCAGTTCTCGCGGACCAGCCTTCCCAGTCCGAAGCCCTCCGAGCCGATGACCAGCGCCACAGCGCCCGTAAGGTCTGCCTTATCGTAGGGAGTGCCGTCAGCCTCCATGCCGAACACCCAGATATTTTCCTTTTTCAACTGCTTTATCGTGTCAACGAGGTTCGACACTCTTGCGACCTTGAGCCACGCCGCAGCTCCTGCCGAGGTCTTGAACACCGTAGCGTTCAGCGATGCACTGCGCCTTTTCGGGATTATCACTCCGTCAGCGCCCGCAGCCTCCGCTGTTCTGATGATCGCGCCGAGATTGTGGGGATCCTCTATCTCGTCGGCGATGATTATAAACGGTGGCTTGCCCTTTTCCTTTGACACAGCGAGTATCTCCTCGACCGTTGCGTAGCTTGCCGCAGCGAGCTGCGCCGCAACTCCTCCGTGCTTGGGGGTACCTGCCATGGAGGTCAGCTTTTCGTCGCTCACTTCCTTGATAACGACACCCTGCTGCTTTGCGAGCGGGATTATCTTTCCGAGCGAGATACCCTTCTGCGCGTACAGCACATCAAGCTCCGCGCCTGAGGTCAGCGCCTCTGTCACCGAATTTTTACCATATATAAGTTTGATTTCTGCTCTGTCGTCCATAAAAATACCCTTTTCGATCTTCCTCCGCCTTATCTGCAGGCGGACATTCATATTCCATTTTATTATATCACAATCCCTCAATAAATGCAATACTATAATAATGAAATTTAGGCGATATTTTTCGCGCTGTGAATATTTCAAGCTTAACGTTAATATGCTTTAGCACTACTTAAACAAGAGGTGCACAATGACGGAATTATTCAGGAAAAAGCATAAGGAACAGCCCTCCCCCGAGCAGCTACGGCTTGCAAAGGAATACTCGGAGCTTACCGGGCGGCTCTCCGCGATACGCGCTAATTTCGACTTTGCAGAGGACGACGAGTCCATTGACGCGCTTATCTACGAAGAGAATGCGGTACTTGCGAGATTATCTGCACTGTACAGAAAAGCAAGGTCGCAAGGTGCGAAATTAGAGCTTTATGATCTGCAAAAGACAAAAAAATAAAAAATTTTGAAAAAAGTGCTTGACAAACCGAAACGCTTGTGATATAATAAACTAGTCGTTAAGGCAGACAGCCAAAAACGATACATATTTGCGAGTGTGCTGGAATAGGCAGACAGGCTAGCTTGAGGTGCTAGTGTTGGAAACGACGTGTGGGTTCAAGTCCCGTCACTCGCACCATCGCTTTCCAAGCTGACAAATTAAATATGTACGGACAGATGGCTGAGCTGGTCTAAGGCGCACGACTGGAACTCGTGTATACGTTAATAGCGTATCGAGGGTTCGAATCCCTCTCTGTCCGCCAACACAGCATCCGCGAATTAGGACGCATTAAAGGAGTTTTCGAGAAATCGAAAAC
>JAZNWG010000210.1:0-3602 GCA_045593225.1 Oscillospiraceae bacterium | reverse complement strand
CGCCTATCTTGCGTCTGAAGCTCTCTTTTGATATCACCGTCACTGCGTCGGGCTTTTTTATGTCAGAGCCAAGCTTTGCAAATATCTTGTTGAAGCTCACTCCGACTGATATCGACAGCCCGATCTCGCTTTTAAGCCTTTGCCGAAGCTCCTCGGCAATCTTTTCGCCGCTTCCGAACAGAAGCCTGCTCGCAGTAACGTCAAGCCAGCATTCGTCAATGCCAAACGGCTCGATGAGATCGGTGTAGTCTTCGTATATTCTTCGTGCGAGTGCAGAATACTTTATATACTCGTCAAAACGCGGCGGAACTATGATGAGCTCAGGGCATTTCTGCTGAGCTATCCATATAGCCTCGCCTGTCTGAACGCCGTATTTTTTAGCAATATCGGACTTTGCAAGCACTATCCCGTGCCTGTCTTCCTTGCTGCCGCATACAGCCATAGCCTTGCCCGAAAGCTTGGGGTTCAGCAGTATCTCGACAGAGGCGTAAAATGAATTGAGATCGCAGTGGAGAATTGTCCTTTCCATAATTGTGCTCCTTTGGGTTTGTTTTGAGAACATTTTGGGAACTGTTCATATTATAGCACAATATGAGAACTTTGTCAATTCAAGAATGATACAATTTGATAACAATAAAACCACCGTTTGAATACGGTGGCCTTACAGTTATTTTTCGATATGATCTTCTATAACCTTGAACGGTGTTTCGCTTGTTTCCTGAAACTTTCTGTTTCTGAGGAACAGCCAGTTATAGGTGATAGTACGGTATTTCGTGATTATCTCCACTTTGTAGCCGCGCTGTATGCCCAGCTGCTTGAGCGGCGAGTACCTTACATCTGTGACATCTATATAATATATTGCTTCGCTTTTGCCTTTGGGATCGGTAACACGGAATTCCAGTCTATCCGCTTCGTATCGGTATTCAGGATAGTGGAGTACATAATACAGGCAGAAAAGCGTTGCGACTATCATCAGGGCGCTCAGAGCCGTGTAACCAATCTCAAGTATCATCACCGTACTGGTTGCTGCCTGGACACCAAGTATGATCAGAATAAAAATGCAGATAGCAATAGCAAGCGAAAGGAGAAGTAGTTTAACCGGATTATGCGGAGTTGAAAATGTTCCTTTCGCTATGATCATTTTATTTTCATCTACAGGTTTTATTTCTACATCAGCAGGGTGCAGGCGCTCGTCATATTTTATGGGGCGTTCAGCCTTTTCGCTCTCGAACACTTCCTCGCGCTCTGTCTGATGCTCTCTCATACGTCGGAAGTAAAGGTCGGGGTCGGCCTCCTTACGAAGCCCTGCGCGGTCCTCCAGTATATAGAATGGTGTGTTTTCGGGTGCCATGCGCGCGTGGATATTGTCGTAGATATACTTGAATGTGTGAGTGCCCTTTCTTGTGACTACGGTAACGACGAAGCCTCTCTGCCATTTCAGAAGCATCAGCGGCTCATAGCGCACGTTCATGATGTTCATATAGAAAAAGTCCATAGTCTGCGGTCCATGGAATATCGTGAGCTTTGATTCATCCGCTTTATAGTAGTATTCAGAGCCTTTCAGGAGCAGTTTCAACGCTATGAAGCATATCAGCAGCCATATTGCGAAGCTCACCAAAAGAGCCAGTGCGAGAAACAAGAATACATCCGAGTCGTCCGGAAAGCTGGATACAAGTAATATATCCAGACCTACGCAGCCGCCTATGGCTAAAATAAGCAAAAGTACGATATAAAATTTTTCCACGCTGTAAGGGCAATGGAATGTGCCGCTTGTTTCAAATCCGAAACGCTCATCAAGTTTAGAACTCCGAGCATCGATGGTAGTAAAAGCCACAACATATACCTCCTGCGGTTTAATGTGCTAAATCAATTTTAGCATAAATCACATTATTTTTCAACACTGAAATGCTACATTTTATAAAAAAGAATGCAATAAGTGGAAAACCCGAAAAAAGTCTGTTTGATTTTTAATTAACAGTATATTCCGCTTGACAATGTGACATATATATGGTATTATAATTATGAAATAAATACACAATCTAGTGACTGAATGAATATTGATGCCATATCAGAAGAGATATAGATGGATGGCTGAAAGGAAGTATTTATGAGTTGGTTTGCAGAAGAATGGAAAAACTTCGCTCCCGGTAAGTGGAGTGACAATGGAATAAATGTAAGAGATTTTATACAGAGAAACTATACGCTGTACGAAGGCGATGAGTCTTTCCTCGCAGACGCGACAGACGCAACTAAAAGCCTTTGGGCACAGGTAATGGCTCTTTCCGAAAAGGAGAGAGAACAGGGCGGCGTGCTGTCTATGGATACGGATATAGTTTCCACGATAACATCTCATGGTGCGGGATATCTCGCACAGGAGCTTGAGCAGATAGTTGGCTTCCAGACGGACAAGCCCTTCAAGCGTTCACTTCAGCCCTTTGGCGGTATCAGAATGGCACAGGCTGCCTGCAATGAGTATGGCTATGAGGTCGATGAGGACGTTGTAAAGATATTCACCGAGTACAGAAAAACTCACAACCAGGGCGTTTTTGATGCATATACCCCTGAAATGAGGCTTGCAAGACGTTCTGCTATCATCACAGGTCTTCCCGACGCATACGGCAGAGGCAGGATCATAGGTGACTACCGCAGAGTTGCTCTCTATGGCGTGGATATGCTTATTGAGGACAAGAAGCAGCAGCTTGAAACTGCACCCAAGCGTATGACAGCGGAGAATATCCAGCTGCGCGAGGAGCTTTCTGATCAGATCAAGGCTCTGCACGATCTGAAGAAGCTTGGCGAGATCTACGGCTTTGATATCTCAAAGCCTGCAAAGAACGCAAAGGAAGCTATCCAGTGGCTGTATTTCGGCTATCTGGCTGCTGTTAAGGAGCAGAACGGCGCTGCGATGTCGCTGGGCAGAACATCTACCTTCATTGACATCTATATTCAGCGTGACCTTGAGGCTGGAATAATTACAGAACAGCAGGCTCAGGAGTATATCGATCACTTCATCATGAAGCTGCGCCTTGTAAAGTTTGCAAGAACTCCCGAGTATAACGAGCTGTTTTCCGGCGATCCCACATGGGTTACAGAGTCCATTGGCGGTGTCAATATCGACGGTAAGCCGCTGGTAACTAAGACATCGTTCAGGTATCTGCATACACTTGATAACCTTGGCCCTGCGCCCGAGCCTAATCTTACTGTGCTCTGGTCTGTAAGCCTTCCTCAGAAATTCAAGGAGTATTGCGCAAAGATGTCTATCAAGACCTCGTCTATCCAGTACGAGAATGATGACCTTATGCGTGTAACTCACGGTGACGACTATGCTATCGCTTGCTGTGTATCCTCTATGAGAGTAGGGAAGGAGATGCAGTTCTTCGGCGCGAGAGCAAACCTTGCAAAGTGTCTGCTGTACGCTATCAACGGTGGTGTTGATGAGCGTCTGAAGATACAGGTCGCTCCGAAGTACAGAGCTGTTGAGGGCGATTATCTCGATTACAATGATGTAATGGAGAAATACGACATATAAAGGCCGACGTTCTGGACAAGGAGACTCTGGCGGCTAACTTCATGCTGCGGCTGCGTGCATTGAAGCCCGAGGC
>JAZNWG010000209.1:0-1931 GCA_045593225.1 Oscillospiraceae bacterium | reverse complement strand
GAACAGCCGCCTTGATCGCACTCAGCTTCTTGTGAGCTCCTGTTTTGCTTTGCGGAATAAGATTAGTAAGCTTCTCGTTTATATACTCAAGACCGTCACGGAAATTTATAAACTGGCCTATTCCGATATAGCAGAGGATATCCTCGGGGTGAGTTTTGGCATATTCTGCGCCTATAACGCTTCCCCATGAAAATCCCAGCAGTATAAGCTTGTCAAAGTCGCAGACCGTATGAAGATAGGCGATGAGCTCGCGGATATCCTGCATATAGCACTCCATAGTGCCGCTTTTGGCTATTAACCGTGCCTCGGCCTTGTTTGTGAGGTAGGTCTTGCAGGCGTTTCGCTGATCCCAGTTAACAACGGTGAAGCGCTTTTCCCATTCCGCCTGAAGCGCATGCGCAAGTCCCGCCAGAGAGCCGCCGGGGCCTCCGTGAAGAAAGAGCAGGAGCGGATTTTTCTTGTTCTCGCCGCGTATCTGCACATACTGCTTTATTCCGTTTATCACGGGATATTCGTATTTATAGATGCCGTTTTCGTTAGCGGGGAAGAGGATATCGTTTCTTGCCTTTTTATTCATTGCTGTCTCCTTTCGGTACGGACATAAGGTATAGGTTTCTTGTTTTTGCGTCAACGCTGTTGGTTTTGCTCTGATATTCGTCCACTATGCTGATTATCCTGCTCACCATTTCGCTGAAATCCTTATCGGACAGCGAAACGGCGTAGTTAATCATAAATAGCTTATCTCTGTCAACATCGGCGTTTTCGTCCTGAAAATATCGCTCAAACAGGTCAAGTATACGCATCAGGCTTACCGTAACGGTCTGCATCGCCGCTTCACTGTTTTTGTTGGTGCTGATGTATATGTCCTTTATCGCGTAGATGTTTTCCGTCTGTCCACGCACCTTGTTTGTGCCGACGATCTGTATTGCTCCTACTTTGAGCATTTTATCAACCTTGCGGTATACAGTCGCCCTCGGAGTATTTGTGTGCTGTGACAGTATATCGGATATCGTCATCTGACCGCGGTTTCGCATCATCTGAAGTATCCTGTTGCATACTGGATCTGTAAGCACTTTAAGCAGCTCGTCCATGTTTTCTACCTCACTAGTATCATTTATGAGATTAGTATAACACGAAAGACTCTGTTTGTCAAGCACTTGAAGCAAAAAACGCCCGAGGAGCATATCCTCGGGCGTTTTGCCTGTGTTTTATCAGATATCATCAACCGAAATAAGTCCGATACCCTTTGCGTTCAGCACTTCAATTGCCTTGTCGTTGTCATCAACGCGGACAGCAACGCTTGCGCGGCCCTCCTTGTTGGTAACGAGGGAGTAGCAGTACTCGATGTTGATGCCTGCATTCTCGAATGCGTCGATAACGGAGTACATTCCGCCGGGCTGATCGGGAACGCTGAAAGCAACTACCTGTGTAGCGTTAGCTGTGCAGTCGTTGTCCTTGAGGATCTTCAGCGCCTGCTCATAGTTCTTTACAACGAAACGAACGATACCGAAATCTGTGGTATCAGCGATAGTCATTGCGCGGATATCAATGTTGTTGTCAGTCAGTATCTTCATAACGGAAGCCAGTCTGCCAGTCTTGTTTTCTACAAATACGGAAATCTGATTAAGCATTTTAAATACCTCCATTACTTCTGAAACTTGTTCTTGATCTTACGGTTGTCTATGCAGCGTGTAGCCTTGCCCATGGAGCGTGCGAGGGACTTGGGCTCAAGCAGCTTTATGGTAACGCCAACGCCGATAGCGGAGTCGATAGCGGACTTCAGCTTCTTCTTGTAAGCCTCAACGTCCTTGATGTTGTCGGTGAACATATCGTCACGAGCTTCAAGCTGTACCTCGATAGTGTCGAGATTGTTTACTCTGTCAACGACAAGCAGATAGTTCGTAGCCTTGTTGTCAACGCTGAGCAGAGCA
>JAZNWG010000208.1:0-3576 GCA_045593225.1 Oscillospiraceae bacterium | reverse complement strand
GCAAAGGAGGAGCAGGAGATCCGCGAAAAGCTCCTCGAAACAATCGCGGCAATAAAGGAGTACGCCTTAGAGTATGACTGCCTTAACAAGGTGCTCACACCCGACGGATATCTCGCGGTCATCGACAACGCCAAGCACCTTTTGCTGTGACATGATATTCCCCCAATCATTCTGCCGCAAGCGGCGGTTTCACTTACTTAATGATAACATTTAATTCTTATAAAAAACATGACAAAATTCTTACAAATTTCTTAAAGAATAATATTTCGCGACAAGCAAAAACTAATCGCGGAGATGATTTTTATGAAGCTTTTATCTATGCTCTGCGCCGCGGTCATCTTTGTATCAAGCGCGGCTTCTGCGAGCGAATATTCATATTTATACGACTATTCCGAGGAAAAGATCGCCTACGGAATGGGTGTGGACTGCGACAAGGACAACAGGCCGCTCGGCGCGATATCAAGCCAGCACGAATACGGCGACAAGGGCGCGCTGTTCATCGGTGAAGCAGAGAACAAGCGGCTGTGGCTCACCTTTGACGAGGGCTACGAAAACGGCTACACTGCCGAGATACTGGACACCTTAAAGGAAAAGAACGTTCCTGCGGTGTTCTTCGTGACGTATGACTACTGCGTGAAGAATCCCGAGCTTGTCCAGCGCATGATAGACGAGGGACACACTGTCGGAAACCACACATGGAGCCACCCGTCGCTTCCCGAATGCTCGCCCGACGAGCTTTATGCGGAGCTTTCGCTGCTGCATGACTATGTAAAGGATAATTTCGGCTATGAGATGTACGTCATGCGGCCGCCTATGGGTGAATTCTCGGAGCGCGTGCTTGCCTGTGCGAAGGACCTTGGCTACACCACGGTGCTGTGGAGCTTTGCCTATCCCGACTGGGACGTGAATGACCAGCCCGAGCCAAGCGCCGCGTTCGATAAGATAACCTCGAAAACGCATAACGGCGCGGTGTATCTGCTGCATGCGGTATCAAAGACGAACACCGAGATACTGCCGCAGGTGATCGACTACTGGAGAGAGAACGGCTATCTCATAACGCCGATGTGATAACGATAAAGGGCGGTAATTCCGCCCTTTTTATTTATGCCTCCGCTGTTTCGACGGGATCAAGCTGCTTGAACACATCAGCTGTTCTTAGCGACGGGCGCTCGAAAGCCGACGGCGATACGAATACTACCTCCGCGCCGTTATAGATAAGCACAGACAGCACCTCGTCATAGCTTATATCGCTGAGATCAAGGCTGTCGCTGACGATCATATAATCGGGGGCGGTGCCCTGAAGGGTAAGGAGCTCGGAATAGCCCTCGGCTGTGCAGAGGTTTTCTCCGCAAAGAGAAAGCACGGAATTTTCAAACGTGCCCTCGCCTGCCGCGGTGAGCTTGTCCGTTACATAGATGAAGCTGCCGAGGTCTATCCCCTCTGCGGCTTCTTTAAGGCGTTTCACAGCCTCGTCACCGTAGGGTTTTGCAGCTTCTTCGCCGATAAACGCTGAGGCTATATCGCAATAAAGCCTGCCGTACTGCTCGATAGTTGTGGGGACGCGAAGCTGTACGACAGCGCAGCCCTCGTCATTGAGCGCATAGATATCGCGCTCGGACAGCGCAGAAAGCGTGAATACGACATCGGGCGAAAGCTCTGTTATGGCTTCGATATCAGGGTTTTCACTGCTGCCGACTGTGGGCGCGGAAAGCTCGGGATAGTCGCAGTAGGTGCTTCTTGCAGCGAGCCTGTCAGCAAAGCCAAGCTCTGCGATTATTTCAGTTGCCGCAGGAGAAAGGCTTACTACCTTTTTCGCTTCATGCTTTATCTCTGTGCCGCATATTTCAATAGGAAACAGATGTGCCTCGGTGGTCTCATGCGTAGTACCCGATACGATTATCTCGGTGGGAAGCGAGCTGCTCTCCTCCTCTTTGGGGGTGTTGCAGCCTGTGAAAACAAGGCAGAATGCCGCTAAAAGCGGTAAGAAACGTTTCATATCAATACTCCAATCCAAGTTCAATATGTGCGCTGAGGTACTCGATAAACTGGCGCGCAACTCTGGGCGAGCGTCCGCTTCTGCGCAGCGCAAAGCGCTCTGCTGCGGCAAAAAGCTGTTCATCAGCGAGTGCAATACCGTTGTCCACAGCCAGCTTTTTCACGATATCGAGATAAACCTCGCGCGTAGGTCTTCCGAAGGTCACGAACAGGCCGAAGCGGTCGGAAAGGCTCATGCTCTCATCAACTGCGTCGGCATTCGCGCCGTTGTCGCCGAGATGCTCGGACGAGCTGTCCTTGATTATCCTGCGGCGGTTGGTGGTCGCGTATATCAGCACGTTTTCGGGACGCGCCGCAGCACTTCCCTCAAGTGCCGCCTTAAGCACACCGAAGCGGTCGTCATTCTCAGCAAAGGTAAGGTCGTCTATCATCACGATAAAGCGCAGAGGGCTTCGCTGAAGTTCCTTAAAGAGCCTCGGCAGCAGCGCGATATCGCTTTTCTGCAGCTCCACAAGACGGAGATTCTCGTATTCATTCAGCAGCGCCTTTACGGTGCTGGATTTGCCTGTTCCACGGTCGCCGTAAAGCAGCACATCATGCGCAGGCTTGCCGTTTACAAAGCAGAGCGTATTTTCGACTACCTGCATACGCTGCGCCTCGTAATTCTTGAGGTCGGACAGCTTTATCGGGTCGGTGGCCTCTATCGGCTGAAGCTCGCCCTCGCTGAATGTAAACGCCTTGTACCTCGCAAACATACCGCTGCCGTGCTTAGCTGCGAAGTCGATGAAATACTCGGCGGTGTAATTAAACTCGCCCTGCTCGTAATCGGGGAGCGCTTTTAACAGCTCATCATCGCAGCGGTCGCTCATTGCTGCCCTGAGCTTTTCGGAGCTGTACCGGGACAGCTTTTTTATTGCGGCCAGATCGAACTCCACAGCCTTTATCTGCGCTGCAGTAGGCGCTTTTGCTATCTTTTCGATAAAATCGTGCTTTCCGTAGATAAGCAGATCGTGCAAATACTGTGACAGGCTTTTATTCTCGGACAGCAGTATGCGGCATATTCTCGAATAGCCTGTCAGACAATTGGCTTCAAAGCCGTTTGCTATACACGAAAATGCCATTATCAGCGGATCGTTTTTTATATCGAACGCGCAGCCTGCGCAAAGCATAGTGTTAAGCTGCTTCATGAATTTTTCTCCTGTTCTGCTCTTGTCTGTTCAATAAGCCTTTCGAGGTCGTCAAGCGTATTCATAGTGCCGCAGAGGTTTCTGAACCTCGCCGCACCCTGCATTCCCTTTAGGTACCACGAAGCATGGCGACGCGCCTCCTTCATGCCTACGCGCTCGCCCTTGTCCTCGACTAAAAGTCCGATGTGGCGGCGCATTATCACGAGCTTTTCCTCAAAAGACGGCTCGGGGCGGACGGGCTTTCCCTCATAATAGTCCTTTATCTGTCCGAAAAGCCACGGTCTGCCGTAGCTGCCGCGTCCTATCATAACAAGATCGCAGCCTGTGTACTTATACATCTCCTCACATTTCTCAACACTGTCAACATCGCCGTTGCCGATAACGGGAATGCTCA
>JAZNWG010000207.1:0-2176 GCA_045593225.1 Oscillospiraceae bacterium | reverse complement strand
TAGCGATCACGCGGTAGATACCGTTGCCGCGAAGTATCGTGTCTTCATATAGGTTGTCGCCGTTCTTGTATATCTCCACCGTGCAGTCGCCGTCTGTCGTCACTTCGACATCTTCTGCGAACACAAGCTGGCTGCCGCCGTTGAAATACAGCACAGGCGGAGTCGTGTCGCGCCGAAGCACAGTCATTTTATTCTGCTCTGCGTTGCTGTAGCTTATCTGATAGCTGCCGTCGCGAGTGAAACGGCAGAGCTCCTCGCTGAAGGGGTATTCCTCACCGTCCAGCAGCACGCTGTCCAGCTTATAGCCGTAGGGCGGGAAGTATATTCCAAGCGCCGCGGAAGGCTCTGTAAATACAGCGAATGAGAGGTCTCTCAGCTCCATGCCGCCCTCTTCATGAACTGCGGATATCGTGACATTGTAGAAGCCGTCCTCTGTAAACAGACCGTTAGAAGGGTAGGCGTAGCTCTCGCCGTTATGTGTGATATCGCAGCCAAGCAGCTCGTCAACTGTGAGCTTTACAGGCGCGGCCGAAAACTCGCCGTCCGCTACCGAGCAGAACACCCCGCCAAGCTCCTCGAAGCTGCAGGAATAACCGCCGCTGTCGGGGACGAGTTGTATCCTGCCTGTTACGGTATTTTGCTCCATCTCCTCCTGTATTTCGCTGAGATCCTGAATAGTAACGCTGTAGTCCAGCGTCTCTATCGCACCGCTCTCAAGGGTATGGAGCACCGTGATAGCATACGTTCCCGTTTCTTCGATAAGCGCATCGGGATCGTAAGGGTAGGGCTTACCGTCACGAGTGACGATAATATCCACATTTTCGTCATCTGAAAATAACAGCAGCACATAGGAAGCGGCTGAACCTGTTGACAGATCCACCGACGCCGAGAAGCTTGAGCTGTCCTCAAAATAGTAGGTATACATTCCCGAACCCTGATCGTACGTCATGTCGGGGCCGTCCATCGGCGTTGTGACCGTAATAGCTGTGCCTTCCTCCGTCTCGGCATACGCGCTGACAGGCACAAAAAGCAGCAGCGCTGCCATAAGCAGCGCAGAAAGCTTACATTTCAAAGCTGACCTCTTTCTCGAGAGTACGCTCTGCTGCCATGGTCTTTTTAGCCTGCACTGCCATATTTTCTTCTATAAGCAGCTGCGCGTAGCTTATCCTTTCGCGTGTGGGAGCGCTTTCATACGCTACGGAATTTCCGATCTCCTGCGCCCTGTCGAGGCTTTTTTCTGCCGACAGCGTATCTCCTGCTGCGGCAGCTCTGCCTGCACGGGCAGCCTTTTCCTGTCTGAGAGCGTTGAGCTCCTTATCCCAGGCAGCTTTTTTCTTGGGGTCGTCAAAATAGCTCATTCAGTTACCTCCTGCAAGGAATGTGCCGATAGCGGTGTTTATCTCGCCGCAAAGCTGGGTGTTATCTCTCATGATCGCTGCGCAGTAACGCTGCGGCTGGATATCCTCTACGATATAGCACCTCAGCTCACCGCCGCTCACCATTTCAAATGCTGTATCTTCGTAGCACAGGTACGCATACAGGCTTTCCGCCTTCAGCATTTCCGCTGCGGATACAGGCTCGATGCGGTATATCGCTTCGTCCGTCGATAACAGCTTTATTGCATTTATGCTTTCCCGTTCCATCGTATCGTCGCAGCCGAGCTGCTTATCCGAGAGGTCTCCCGAGCCTGTTATGAACAGGTCGGAAAGAACCACGGCATATACTTTTTTGTAATGGAACGGCACCGTAAGGCAGATATCCAGTCCCGGGTTGTTGCTTTCGGCGTAGTAGCCGATCGCAACATCTGCCTTGTCGTTTCTGATAAGGTCGAGTGCCTCTGCCTTATCAGCGGTGATGATCTCAGGGGCTGCTCCAAGGCTGTCCGCGATATATTCCGAAAGCCCGTCAAGCTCCGAGCCCTCCTCAAGTGCGATACGGACAGTTCCTCTCTCACGCACTCTGTCTGCTGAAGTGTCCTCGACCGAGCAGCCTGACAGCATGACAGCCGAGAGCAATACCGCAGCAAGCCTTGCTTTGCCTCTCATAGGTATCTCCTCTGTGCCTTTCATAGATATTTCCTATTTAGTCATCGCTGAAAACCGTTTTGGATAGAGAAAATGAGATAGGTGCAGCCTATGCAAGGAAATGCGACGAAGTAAGGCTTTGTGCCTTTCGA
>JAZNWG010000206.1:0-3047 GCA_045593225.1 Oscillospiraceae bacterium | reverse complement strand
GAGCCCGAGCCCGAGCCTGCTCCCGCTCCCGCAGAGGAAGAGGTGGTTACAGAGATCACAGCCTCCACAAGCACTATGGAGATCAAGTCCAGCAGCGATGATATGCCTGCTATCACAGAAGCCGACAAGGCAGCAGGTCAGGAGCTTGCTTCCTTCGATGATGTATGGGGCGGCAACGAGCTTGCTCAGACTATCTACAACAACGAGAAGAAGGACGCTGTTCCCCTCGTTAACCCCGAGGCAAAGGACCTGTTCGGCAAGGATCTGTTCGGTGCTACCGAGGACGCTGATATCGACCTCACAGGTGCGTTCAACCAGCCCGAGGAGGAGGCCGTTACCGAGGTCAAGCCCCTCGATGTTTCCGATATCGCTGACGCTGCGTTTGATAAGAACTTCGACAACGATCTGCTGACACAGACAATGACCTCCGGCTCTATGGACGGCATGAATGACGAGCTGCTTGAGGCAGTAAAGGCTGCCGAGGCCGCTTTCGCAGTACAGCCCACAAACCCCGATCTGTCCGATCTCGATATGGACGAACACGAAGAGGCTCCCGTAGCAAATACCGAGGACGAGCTGATGAAGGCTCTTCGTGAGGCAGAGGAGGCACTCAACAGCCTCGCGCCCGCAGCTGATACATCAAATGACGACACAGTTATCAACACCGCTTCCTCCGCAGGCAGCGATCCCTGGGCAGACCTGCAGAAGCAGTTCGAGGCTATGGAGCAGGCCGGTAACTTCGGCGCAGCTGAAGAGCCTGCAGCTCCCGCAGCAGCAGAAGACCCCGCAGCTCCCTCCGCTGACGACGCAGCTATCTGGAACTTCGGCGATTCCTCTGAGTCCTCCGACGACGATATGAGTGACGACATGAGCGGCGATATGTTCGGCGGCTTCGGCGGATTCTAAAACTCGTCGGAAAGTCCTTACGGACTACATAATAAAATACAGAACAGAGCCGAAAGTCCGTTTTCGGCTCTGCTTAGTTAGAGGTTTTTTATGACAGAACTGAATACCAATGAGCTTAAGGAAAAGGCAAAGGAGCTTCGTGCAGGCGATAAGGTGCTGCTCAGCGGCACAGTGTACACCTCGCGTGACGCTGCGCACAAGCGCATAAAGGCATGCATCGACAACGGCGAGCCACTGCCCTATGACCTCGACGGCGCTGCGATATACTACGCAGGCCCCACCGCCGCAAAGGACGGTATGGCAATAGGCTCCTGCGGCCCGACAACGTCAAGCAGAATGGACGTTTATTCGCCGCTGTTTCTGGATATGGGACTTTCCGCAATGATAGGAAAGGGCGAGCGTAATGACGCGGTGTGCGAGGCTATACAGCGCAACGGCGCAGTGTATTTCTGCGCAATAGGCGGCGCAGGCGCACTCGCGTGCAAATGCATAACCGAGTGCGAGGTGATAGCCTTCGATGACCTCGGCTGTGAGAGCGTGAAAAGGCTGACATTTGAGAAGTTTCCGCTGATAGTAGCGATAGACTGCAACGGCGGCAACCTGTTCAGGTCGGGCAGGAGCGAGTTCGCAAGATAAGCCAACAGCCTCCCGCGCCGCCCTCAAAATCGAGCCTTCGGCTGATATCGTTTTCATAGGAAAAGCGCGCTCCAATGCGATATTTTGCAGGAATTTTATTGTATTTTTGCATAAATGCGATATGGCCGTTTCATGAAAAACGTAAGACTTTTTCTCACAGAGCCGTTTTTTGTTGACAAAAAACGCGCCCCATGTTATAATACACGTAATTGAAAGTTTAGTATTTAAACCATTGCAGAGCAAAAAAAGTGGTGACTATGGCAGATCTTTCTTCAGTTTCGGACGAGCAGCTCGCGAGCGTCGGTTTCAGTGCCGACAGCAGTGAAAAAACGGCAGAGCTCATCTCGCGGTACAGCGGCACGGTGTTTGCAGCTGCCGCAAAATATGCAGGCTCGGCTGATTATGAGGAGCTTGTTTCGGACGGCATGGTCGCACTGCTGAATGCGATATCCCACTATGACGAGAGCAAGGGCAGCTTCAGGGCATTCGCGTCAGTGTGTATCTCAAACGGAATGAAGAACACCGTAGACCGCGCAAGCCGCCGAAAAGCAAGGCTCGATACCGATACAGAGCTTGAAAAGCTGACGGATACCTCGCCCGGCCCCGAGGAGCTAGTGATACTCCGCGAGAGCACCAATGAGATGAGCGACAAGATGAGCGTGCTGCTGACGCCGCTTGAAAAGCGCTGTCTTGACGGCGTGATACTGGGCCTCAGCTACAGCGAGATAGCCCAAAGGCTCGGAATAGAGAAAAAATCGGCAGACAACGCTGTCGCAAGAGCAAGAGCAAAGCTCCGCGCAGCATTCCCCGATATGATATAGTTCAAAATGGCAAGTCCGCACGATCGAAACGTGCTCCCACAAAACAAAAGCTTACATTTTCGATGTATTTAACAGGATTTCCGAGATAGGGTCGTTTCAGGCGAGGCGAAGTGACGTTTCGCGACCCGATTACAACAACAATGGCAAGTCCGCACGATTGAAGTGCGCGGATTTGAGATAGATTTTTTGATAGTTTGCGCAGATCCGAGCGCAGGCGGGCTTTGTGCCCGTCAAGCGAGGAGCTGTGCAAAATAGCGGAAAATTCTTCTCAAAGACGTGTGCTGAAAGCGTGAGGAATTGACATAAACATGACCCGGTAGCTTAATTCACCAGAGCGTTGTTTTACAAAGGTGTCGGTGCAAATCCGACCCAGGGCAAAAAAATTTTGTCAGAGGTGTTAGCATGTACACAGACAAGACTTTAAAGTGCAAGGACTGCGGCGCTGATTTCGTATTCACCGCAGGCGAACAGGAGTTCTACGCAGAGAAGGGCTTTGTAAACGAGCCCCAGAGATGCAAGGCTTGCCGCGACGCAAGAAAGAATTCCGGTAAGGGCGCAAGAACTTTCTATGATGCTACCTGCGCAGTATGCGGCGGCGTAGCTAGAGTTCCCTTTGAGCCCAAGGAGGACAGACCCGTTCTTTGCAGCGAGTGCTTCGCAAAGCAGAGAGGCGAGTAATTCTCC
>JAZNWG010000205.1:0-10335 GCA_045593225.1 Oscillospiraceae bacterium | reverse complement strand
GGGGCTGCCTCGCTTATGGGTGATACTCCGTCAATAACATCGCAGCCTGACGATACACCGCAGGATATCACCGATGATACAACTCAGAGCACTACAAATATTATAAATGAGAATGATCCTGATGTATCGGAAGAAGTGCTCGATGAGGTTGCGGAGATGATAACCGACGATCTGATGACAGCGCTGGAAGAATATTATGACGACAGCAAGCTGCTCAGAGCATCTATATCCCGAACCGAGCTTGATGACGGCTGTCTGATAATAAACACGCACCGTTATGTCACGGCATATTATATTTCGGACAATGATATGGGTGCGCATAAATATCGGTATTATCCTGCTGATGACGTGAACGAGGTAAGAGTATGGATAGGCGAGGACGACTGTATACTTGAGTATGTCACGGACAAGACAGGCGTTGGCAAGATGTTTGCAAGCACCTCGTACTACCGCATTGACGTTGACACCTACGAGCTTCTCGGTGCGTTTTACGATCAGAACGGAGAGTATACGATGAAGCGGGTGCTTGCCGAAGACAGCGAGGAGCTGACGGCTGACGAGTATATCGCGGAGCAGGCAAAGCTTGTCGAAGGCTACACTAAGGCAGAACCTGACGCAGATGTGAAGTATATCGACTGTGCTTCCGACTGCGATGAGGAGCTCCTGCTGAACTCCGTCAGAAAGGCGCTTGGCTTAAGCTGTGAGCTGTCCTATGAGGACGACTATCAGGCTACCGTTGACGCAAACTACGGCGAAGTGCGCATGCTTCTTGACTACTACCGCTCCGATGAAAATCTTTGGGACAGAACACACACCTTTTATATCGAGGGCTTCCCTGAGGCACGATTTGTATGGACTGCCGAGGAGGTCAGGGCTATTGATACAAACGGCAACGAGGAGGTGCTCTTTGGCGGAATGCCGATATGGAGCGTTTACCTCACCGACCTCAACGGCGACGGCAGGCGCGAGATATGCAGCGGTGTAAGCTTTGGCTCGGGCATAGTTGACGATCATATCGTTGCGTATGACTATGCGGCAAAGAAGCTCTACGAGCTGTCCGACAGGGGATATAATGACTACTATCTGTCCTATAGCGGACTTGCGCCGCTTATGGCGTATGAGCGCGACTACGCTTCGGGCGAGCTTACGGGCTACTGCGGAAAGCTTTTGCTTGACGGGGAAACGCTTACCTTCGAGCGCGGCGAGGACATCAACACCGCCGAGATGAAGCAGTATTCGCTGAACATGCCCGTTATGACGCAGCTCGAAAACGGCAGCCTTGTTACATCAGTAGCGCCCGAGACGAGCGCAACGGTGGAGTTCTCACTTCCCGTAAGCTGGGAAAGCAGCGACAGCACAGCGAGCTATGCCTATGCAAAGGTGTTTGAGATAGGCGCACCGTGGCATGCAGGCGAGGGCATAAACACCGACAGTTATAAGACGGACCTTGCTTACGGTGCAGAGATAACGGTGCTTGATGAAAAATGGGGAACGGACAGCGACCCGTACGAATACTTTATCCATACCTCAACACCGATAAAATACGCTCCCGACGGCACCTATGACGTATACAAGTATGTCGTTGAAAGCGGCGGCTGTTATGCTACGGTGTCGGTGATATCGGATATGGGCGTAAAGCAGGAGACGATAGACCGCGTGCTGAAGTCGGTGGAGATCACCGCACAGGACAGCACAGAAGCCGAAAACGATGAAAAGGACATCAATTTTACGGGTGCATATCAGGTCTACGAGGAAAAAGGCGAGGTATTCCATATCGAGGAAATGAACGGCGGCACTCATGCGGCTTCTCCTGACGATGTAAAAAACGTACAGCTCAGATTTGCGCTTCCGTATTATTGGGTGTATGAGCCGAGCAGCTATTTCAGCGGCAAGGCATACTTTGACGGGACGAAGATATTTGAGTACGCGCGCCCTCTCCATGATGACGAGCCTATCGACCCCGACAGCTTCAGGAAGGACTTTGTTGACGGCGACAAGGTGACCGTGCACGAGGAAAAATGGGGAACGGACAACGGCCTGTACGAATACTACATACACAGGTCTACCGATGACGGCAGCTCTGACGAGTATATCTATATCGTGAACAGCGGCGGCTATAACATCACGCTGACCTTTGCGGCAGACGCAGGGCTTGAGCAGAGTACTATCGACATGATACTTGAGATGGTGCAGATGGAATGTATTGACCCGCTGCTCTACGACAAGCCGCTTGATATCAACTATACCGATACTGTGCTGCGTTACCGCGACGTAGAGCAGGTGGGCGAGTCGCGATTTGATGAATACGAGTCGGAGTGGGTAGATTATCTTGGGCTGGAGATAGAGCTTCCGCTAAGCTGGAAATACGAAGCGAACACCGGCAGTATTGATGGAGTTGCTTACTATAATGATAGGCAGATATTCAGCTATGAGCGTCCGATAAAGGAAAGCGAGGGCATTGACACCGCGGCGCTGCTTTCGCGCACCACCGAGGGCGAGGAAAAATACGGCACAGACGGCGATCTGTTCGAGTACAGGCTCATCACTCCTGAAGAGCATATCTATGTCGTGAACAGCGGCGATCACAACATTACGCTGACCTTTGACGCGAATGCGGGGATTAGTCAGGCTACGATAGATAAGGTGCTGTGTTCGGTTTCGATGTATGAGTATGAGAAATGTCTGGATTCTATTGACGGATATTTCCCCATAGGAGGCGTGGGAACGCTCGTCCATGACGGAATAAAGTATCAGCAGGACGTTATCATATACAGATTTGTCATGGACGAATACGGCAACATACTGGAGGACGATCCTGAAAATTATAACCACATAAACGACTATCTGGGCGCCCTGAAGGACAGCACATATATCGGAGCTTTAGGGGGAATGCTGCTTAACGATGATATGAGGTATTATCTCATAAGCACCGATGTGATACTGGCTATAGTACCGTGCGGCGAAGACCTGTACCCTTATGTCGACGCTGAAGAGCTGCTTTCAAAGTACGACGCCGATGAGATATTCCATGCCTACATTTACGAAAGGATAAAGGGCTGATATAACACAGCAGAGCTTACGCGCTCTCTTTACAATAAATATACCAAAACTAAAATTAGGGTTGCAATCTTCTTTGTTTTATGGTAAAATAATGTATATTGTCCGTTTTCTGCGGAAGTCGTGCAGACTTCTGTAAATAAAATTATGAGGTGAATTTATGGACGGAAGTACATTACAGATCCTTATTGCAATGATCATCTATATGGCAGCGGTCATAGGAATAGGTATCATTTTTGCCAGAAAGGCAAATCAGAACTCCGAAAACTATTTCCTGGGCGGAAGATCCTTAGGCCCATGGGTGACAGCGATGAGTGCCGAGGCTTCTGATATGAGCGGCTGGCTGCTCATGGGTCTGCCGGGTGTTGCTTACTGGTGCGGACTTGCCGATGCGGTATGGACAGCTATCGGTCTTGCAGTCGGTACGTTTCTCAACTGGCTCATCGTATCCAAGCGTCTTCGCCGTTACAGCGTAGTTGCAGGCAACTCTATAACTCTTCCCGAGTTCTTCTCCAATCGCTTCCGCGAGAAGAGCAAGGTCATCATGACGCTGGCGGCAGTATTCATTCTTGTCTTTTTCACGGTTTATGCTGCAAGCTGCTTTGTTACCTGCGGCAAGCTGTTTTCCGCGCTTTTTGGCGCTCCCTATGTTCCGATGATGATAATCGGCGCGGTGTTCGTGCTTATTTACACTATCATCGGCGGATTTCTTGCTGAAAGTGCGTCTGATTTCATGCAGGCGATAGTTATGATCGTAGCGCTTGCTATCGTTGTTATCATCGGCGTAACTCATGCAGGCGGTATCGACAAGGTCATCGAGAACGCAGGCAATATCCCCGGCTTTCTGGAGTTCTTCGGTATTGCAGCTCCGACAATGACAGGAGAGGGCGCAGAGGCTGTACAGGTCGTTGAAGCAGGCATGCCTGTATTCTCCGAGGCAAAGGAATACTCGATGCTCAGCGTTTTCTCCGCTCTTGCATGGGGACTTGGTTACTTCGGTGTTCCTCAGGTGCTCCTGCGCTTTATGGCTATCCGCAGAGAGAGCGAGCTGAAGAGATCGAGAAATATCGCTATGGTATGGGTGACCATTTCTCTGGCGGTTGCTGTATTTATAGGAATCGTCGGCAGAGTGGTAGAGCCTACTGCACATCTCACAGCGGCAAGTGCTGAAAACATCTTCATTACCCTGTCAACAAACTTCCTTCCCCCGATCCTTGCAGGCTTTGTAATGGCGGGCATTCTTGCAGCTACCATCAGCTCCTCTGACTCCTACCTTCTGATCGCCGCTTCTGCTGTTTCTAAGAACATCTATCAGGGCGTTGTGAAGAAAGAGGCCAAGGATAAGCATGTAATGATCGTAACTCGTATCACACTGCTTGCAATCGCGCTGATCGCGATAATTATAGCGCTTGATGAGAACAGCGTTATCTTCAATATCGTATCCTTTGCATGGGCAGGCTTCGGCGCTACCTTCGGCCCGCTGATGATCTTCTCGCTCTTCTGGAAGAGGATCAACCGTGCAGGCGCTATCGCAGGTATGGTAGGTGGCGCAGCAATGGTATTCCTGTGGAAGCTGGTCATCAGCCAGCTTGGCGGCGTGTTTGCGATCTATGAGCTTCTCCCTGCCTTCATTTTCTCAGCTATATGCATAGTTGTGGTTTCGCTTATTACTCCTCCGCCCTCCAAGGAGATCGAAGAGGATTTCGAGGCTGCAAAGGCATACACAGAATAAATATTCAACCATACGGCAGCCATAGCGCTGCTTGCGGTATATAAATAAAGCCCGTCGGAACGATCTCCGACGGGCGTTTTGTATATACAGGAGGGGGGATATCACTTCTGTCCGTAATAAGCATTCGCGCCGTGCTTGCGCAGATAGTGCTTATCCAGAAGCTCCTGGCTCATATTCTGAACTTTGGGATTGAGCGACAGCGTAAGCCACGCCATAGCCGAAAGCTCCTCCAGCACAACGGAATTGTGCACAGCCTCCATGCCGTCCTTGCCCCATACAAAGGGCGCGTGGTTTCTTACGAGCGCCGCAGGGATATTCGCGTATTCCTTGCAGCATTCAACTATCACCTTGCCTGTTTCAAGCTCATACTCGCCGCTTATCTCCTTGGGCGTCATGCTGCGTGTGCAGGGAATATCGCCGTAGAAATAGTCGCCGTGAGTAGTTCCGAGCGAGGGGATATCCATGCCTGCCTGCGCAAACGCGGTGGCGTAGCGACTGTGTGTATGCACGATACCGCCTATGCCGTCGAAATTACGGTACAGCTCAAGATGTGTGGGAGCGTCGCTTGAGGGCTTCAGCTTTCCGTCAACGACATTTCCCTGAAGGTCGAGGACAACTATATCCTCCGCTGTCATTGTGTCGTATTCAACTCCGCTGGGCTTTATCGCTACAAGACCTGTTTCGCGGTCATACTGGCTCACATTGCCCCATGTAAATGTAACAAGTCCGTATTTCGGAAGCAGAAGATTAGCCTCCAGTACACGCTGTTTGAGTTCTTTTATATCCATGTTGCACCTCTTCTTACTTTACAGACGCATTTACGGCTGCACGCTCTGCTGAAAGCCCTGCTCTGTACAGCTTCATATATTCCGCAAAGCCTGCCGCATCGTCTCCGTCTGGATCCATGCAGCTGCCGCTTGCACCTGCGAATACCTTGTTGCTGAGGAAGTCTGCAAGCTTCTCGGACTTGTCCGCTCTTGCTCCATACGCTGCAAGCAGCGCGATGCCCCATGCACCGCCCTCGCCTGCTGTTTCCATCAGTGCAACGGGCACGCCCAGCGCGGAAGCAAGGAAGCGCTGTCCTGTCACGGGGGACTTGAACAGACCGCCGTGTGCAAATATCTTGTCAATGCTTACCTTTTCCTCGCCAAGCAGGATATCCATGCCTATCTTCAGCGTGGACATGCAGGAGTAGATAAGGCTTCTCATAACGTTTGCGATATTGAATGTGCTGTCAGGAGAGCGCATCAGCATAGGTCTGCCCTCGGTGAAGCCTGTAACGTGCTCGCCCGAATGATAGTTGTAGCTCACGATACCGCTGCAGTCAGCGTCACCCGAAAGCGCCGCAGCATACAGCTTGTCGTAAAGCTCGGGCTTTGTTATCTCGCAGCCGCAGCTTTTCAGCAGCTCTGCGAAGAGCTTCACCCAGCTGTCGAGGTCTGTAGTGCAGTTATTGCAGTGAACCATAGCAACAGGGTCGCCGCAGGGAGTTGTAACGATATCTATCTGCCTGTGCAGACGGGAAAGCTCGCGCTCAAGCACTATCATAGCGAAGATAGAGGTGCCTGCGGATACATTACCTGTACGGGGAGCGATGCTGTTTGTTGCAACCATGCCTGTCTGCGCGTCACCCTCGGCAGGGCAGAACGGCACTCCTGCCTTGAATGTGCCTGTCGGGTCGAGCAGCAGTGCGCCCTTTTCGGTGAGCGTGCCTGCACACTCGCCCACAGGTACAATGGCGGGGAGGATATCGCCGAGATTTTGTGTAAATGTTGTATTCTCTGTAAGCTGCGCGAATTTACCCAGCAGCTTTTCGCTGTAATTACCTGTTTCGGGGTCGATAGGGAACATACCCGAAGCGTCACCGATACCGATAGTCTTTTCGCCTGTCAGCAGGAAGTGAACATAGCCTGCGAGGGTAGTGATGAAACGCACGTCAGGGATATGCTCTTCCTTTTTAAGTATCGCCTGATACAGGTGCGCTATGCTCCAGCGCTGGGGAATATTGAATGCAAAGCTCTCGGACAGGATATCCGCAGCCTCGCCTGTCATGGTGTTCCTCCATGTGCGGAAGGGTACCAGCAGCTTGTCGTTCTTATCAAATGCGAGGTATCCGTGCATCATAGCCGAGATACCAAACGATGCCGCAGCTGTAAGTGCAACTCCGTACTTTTCCTTTACGTCAGCCATAAGCGCCGCAAAGCAGCCCTGAAGTCCCTTTACTATCTCGTCGGCGGAGTATGTCCAGATACCGTTTTCAAGGCTGTTCTGCCAGTCATACGCGCCCGATGCGATGGGAGTAAGCTCCTCACCCACGAGTATCGCCTTTATTCTTGTCGAGCCGAACTCGATACCGATGGAGGCTCTGCCGTTGCTGATCTGTTCTCTGATATCCATTGTGATCACCTTTCTAAAAATAAATCTTAAATGGTACGTATCATACCCGTTTTACCGAATCTCGTACCACAAGCTCAGGCTTGAATACATAATCCTTTTGCTTTGTTTCGGGAGAATTTATAAGCTCCAGCATTATCTGTGCTGCCTTTTCGCCCATAAGCTGGTGCGGGTGCTTAACTGTCGTCAGCTGAACATCGCACAGCGTTGCGATACGCGCGTCATCTATTCCCGTGACGGAGATATCACGCGGCACGCATATGCCCTTGCCTCTGCAGAAATCCATCAGCTCCACTGCAAGCTTATCGTTGTAGCAGACAACTGCGGTGGATGACTTCAGCAGCTCCATGATACGGCTTTCCGACGCCATGAACAGCGCGTTTCTCTCACTTGTATAGTACCACATTACGTTCTGCTCTGCCTGCAGGATACCGTGCGTTTCGCAGCTCTCCATAAATCCGCGGTAGCGCTCATGACCCTGTATATCGTCCATCGAGAATATAGCGGAGATATTCTCGTGACCGTTTGCGAAAAGGTGGTCTGTCACCTGCCTTGCGGCGTCCCTGTCGTCCATAGTAACGCTCGGGGAGCTCACCCACGGGTATCTTGCATTGAAGAAAACCAGCGGGATATTATTTGCGATTATCTCCTGATACAGCGCGGCGTTGGGGTTTGGCAGCGCGCTTTTTGACGGCTCTACGATTATTCCCGAAACTCCGTGCGCCATCATATTGCGCAGCGCCTGCGCCTCCTCGAATACCCTGTTATGAGTGATGGACAGCTGTATGCCGATATCATTCTTTTTCAGCACGCTCTCTATTCCCGTGATGATGCTGGGGAATATGTAGTCGCTGAAATACGTTGATACTATGCCGACGCTCTTGGGCCTCAGGCTATCTGTTGAGGCAGCTGTGATCGGCTTCACATAAGTACCGCTGCCCCTTACTCTTACGAGGATACCCTCGTCCTCCAGCATCTTCAGCGCCTGACGCACCGTCTGTCTGCTGACGTTGTGGATACTGCACATCTCGCTTTCCGAAAGGAAACGCTGGTTAGGCTGCATCTGATGCTCGACGATGTACTTTTTAGCCCATTCGACTATCGCAAGATATTTGTAATCGTCCATGATAGCCACTCCCTTTCTCTTGTATTTTCTTTTGATCGTATTATACAATGACCGCAAAGCGAAGCTTTGCAAGCTGCACAAGCAGCGTGCCGCGACAGCGGCAGGTCAGCCGTTCAATAAAAACAGCGCAATAATCGAAGATTATTGAAGTAAGCTGTTTTTATTATAGCACTAAATCTGCGATTTGTAAATACAACTAAGGCACTAAAATGCAAAATTGTACATACAAGCAAAAATGCACTGTATCCATTTGTTTGTTTTGAACAAATGCTGCACGCACAAGAAATCACCCCATGATTTTACATGGGGTGATTAAGCTGTATTATCTGGAAGCGTCTAAGGAAGGCGCATTGATCTCCTGCTCTTTTACAGTGGAGGTGGTCTTGATGGGAGCGTCTCTGGTGATATCGCGGTATGTTACCTTCAGCATTTCGTCGGACTTGCTGAGATCGCCGCCTCTTGATGCATATCTGCTTTCTATCTCGTTCATGGAGCTGAACAGTCCCGAAGCGTCACGCTGTTTCTGGCAGTTCTCAACATATTCCTCTCTCATCGTGACGGATTTCTTATATCTGTTATATTCTTTTGTCTGCTCCTCTATCTCAGCAAATTCCTTATTAAAGAAGCCAAGCTTATGCAGGAACGTTTTGAAGCGACCCATTTTCTTTGGCTCGGCCACCTCGGGCAACACGATCGGCTCAAACTGGGAGTGTTCCCAGTCGAGCGCTATGGGGTTGTTATCCTTATCCACCATACCGAGGGTCGGACCCCAGGGGTCGAGACCTCTTGTCAGTTCAAGAGAGATCTTGTTGACCACTTCGAGATAGTTATGGTTATTTATCTCATGGCTCTCCGCTACGGGCTCGCCGTTCACAGTAACACGGCTTGCCAGTGTACGTACTTTGTCGGGAGTAAAGAACTCTGCAGGGGGCAGGTTTTCGCTGTAAGGCTCTTCGCCGAGGATAAGGGGGATCATATATCTCATATGCATCATTGTATACATATCGTGGGGCTTGGCGTTGGGGTTTTGGGCACTCTCAAAGCGCCTTGTGTCGGGGCCACCCTTTGACATACATTCTCCAACATAGCAAGTTACAAATTCACTCATATTTATCACCTCATAATAATTGTCCGGTTAAATATTCGGATACCGGAATGTGTCTAAATATTACCACAGTTTCTTTTAAAAATCAACGTTTTTTGCGCGAAAGTCAGTTTTATGTCGTAAAAGTCAAAAAAGCGCCCTCTGCCTATGCAGAAAGCGCATTTTATCAAGCCTTTTTCTTCTTGTCGGGTATTATGAAGATAAACACCAGCGAGCTTACAAGCAGCAGCATGGGGTAGGTGAGGTAGGGGATTATGTCAAACGCGGAGACCGACGCTCCGAGCGAGGTAGCAGCGGATACAGCCACCAGCATCTGCGCGCCGTAGGGGATTATTCCCTGAAAGATACAGGAGAACGTATCCAGTATCGAGGCTGTCTTTCTCGGCGAGATATCGTAATTCTCCGCCATTTCCTTTGCAATGGGGTTTGCCATTACTATTGCAACGGTATTGTTTGCAGTCGCGATATCCATTGCGCCTACGAGAAGCCCTATGCCGAGCTGACCGCTCTTTTTGCTTCTGAACAGCTTTTTGGCAGCGTACAGCAGCGCGTCAAAGCCGCCGTATTCGCGGATAAGCTCGCATATTGCGGCAACGAGGACAGCGACCATGCTTGTTTCAAACATTCCCGAAAGTCCGCTGCCTATGTTCGCAACAAGCTCTGTCACGGATACCGCACCCGTCGCAAGCACTATCACAGCGCCCGAAGCGATACCGATAAGCAGCACCAGGAACACGTTTATGCCGATTATACCGCCGATGAGCACCAGCACATATGGAATGACCTGAACGAGGTTGTATTCATGGCTTATCACCTCTGCGGTGTCGCCGTTCATGGACAGAACTATTACAAGCACCAGCGAAACCACTGCAGCAGGAAGCGCTATCAGGAAGTTCTCGCGGAACTTGTCCTTCATTGCGC
>JAZNWG010000204.1:0-1902 GCA_045593225.1 Oscillospiraceae bacterium | reverse complement strand
TATTGAATCCGCCCCTACGACCTCATCGTCAATCCGTATATCGCCAAACAAATTCTCTCTGTTATACGTACATATCGTCACAAAATAAGCGTTGCTCTGTGAATAATCAAAATTCTTCAGCCGTATCTGTTTTCGCCGTTTATGATCACCATATATCATTTTCCGTCACGCATCATCTCAACATGCGGGATATTATCCTCAAGATACGGCTCGGACACGCGGACAAAGCCGCATTTCTCGTAAAAGCCCTGTGCGTACTGCTGTGCGCTTATACGAAGCGAGGTCTGAGAGAATTTCTCCTTTGCAACGCGTATTCCCTCCATCATCACCTTGTAGCCAAGCCCCGTGCCGCGCTTGACTGTGATCACGCGCCCGATCGAGCCTTCACCCTCGTAGGAAACTCCCTTGTCCAGCACTCGGCAATACGCGGCAACGCCGTTTTCGTCCTCGTACCAGACGTGCCATGCATTAAGGTCCTTGTTGTCCAGGTCCTGATACGGGCAATCCTGCTCAACCACAAATATCTCAGCCCTCGCACGGAGTATTTTATAAAGCTCCATTGTAGTGAGCTCGGTGAAGTGTTTTATGTGAAGTGTCATTTTTCCTCTGTTATCCATGTGATATCCACCGACTTGCTGACGGTTATCTTCGGCAGGGAAAGCTTATCCGCTCTCCTGTTGCGGCTATTTCCGGAAACCGCACAATACAAGCGATCTATGTCGCGCTCACTTGCATCATCAGGAAACTCATAGCGTATCTCCTCTGCGCCTGTTACAGTCTGCCCTGTGCACTCGGCTATTGTCTCCGCCTTCATACGGGAGTTTTTGATAGCCCTCGCAAGTACCTCGTTTTCCTTTATCTCGGTATCCTTGAGCTCATAACTGAACGAATAGTCAACATCTGAAAATCCGCTCAGCACATCGGTTATATCCTCGGCGGTCTTAAGGCTCATATTCGTCTTTATCGTGATAGTCTTTGAGAATGTGTATTCTTTTGAGTTGTAGCTCTTGTCAACATTCTCCCTTTCGAGCGAAAAGCACTCGGCTTTAAGTCCAAGCCGCTCCTCCATCGCTTCAAGGAGATTCTCAAGCTTGCTTTTACCGAGCGTCACCGCCTCGCCTGAGCTGCCGCTCGTCACGCACAGAGTTATCCTCGTCGTCAGTATTTCTGCGTCATATTCCGTCCTGCTGCTGCCGCGCACCTTTATCGCACTCATCTCTGCCCTCCATTAAATAAGGTTATAGGTTAATTTTACACCAAAACGCGCAATAAATCAATATAATAAATAGGAAAATAGCAAAAAATAATAAAATAGGCAAAAAGGGCTTGATTTTTCCGACAAAAAGAGGTAAAATATTTAGTGGACTGTTTATGGCTTAGTTAATTTTTTAACCAAAGCTGAAATCAATATATGAAAGGAAAAATGAATCATGAAAATTCTGGTAATCAATGCAGGCAGCTCCTCGCTGAAGTATCAGCTCATCAACATGGAGGACGAGAGCGTTATCGCTAAGGGTAACTGCGACCGTATCGGTATCGACGGTCACATCAAGCACGTTGCATTCAACGGCGCAACAGTTGATATGGACTGCACATTCCCCACACATACAGAGGCTTTTGAGAAGCTCGTAGAAGTGCTCACAACAGGCGACGCCAAGGTGCTCGACAGCATGAGCGAGGTTTCCGCAGTAGGCCACCGTATCGTGCAGGGCGCTGAGGTGTTCGACAAGACAACTCTCGTAACAGACGAGGTTATCCAGAAGATCGACGATCTCGCTGAGCTTGCTCCCGTACATAACCACCCCCACGCACTCGCTCTGTGGGCTTGCAAGAAGGTAATTCCCGAGACAACTCCTCAGGTAGTTGTATTCGATACAGCATTCCACCAGACAATGCCCGAGA
>JAZNWG010000203.1:0-3051 GCA_045593225.1 Oscillospiraceae bacterium | reverse complement strand
GAGTATTCCGTCGTAAAGGGCATGAGCAGAGCTTTCCTGAAAGAGCCGAAATAAGTGCTGTTCAATGCGCCCCTCTCGACCACGGTGGCGATCTTTTAACGAAAAAATTAAACGATAAAAAAACGGCTGACAGAGTACAAGTCCGTCAGCCGAATATCCTAAAACCGCATAGCAGAGCCAAAAACTGCAGCAATCTAAAAGCGCAAATGCCCGTCGGAAACTGTTCCGACGGGCATTCTGTATCTCTTCCAATATATAGGGAGAGAGCGTGATGGTCGAGATGACAGGATTTGAACCTGCGACCTCCGCGTCCCGAACGCGGCGCTCTACCAAACTGAGCCACATCTCGGTAAAAATTAGCCCCCATCGTGCGATGGAGGCCATTTGGTTGGGGTGGAAGGATTTGAACCCTCGAAATGGTGGAGTCAGAATCCACTGCCTTACCGCTTGGCTACACCCCAGTGACTTAACGAAATAGATTATACCACATCTAAACTGATTTGTCAATAGTTTTTCCAAAATTTTTTTGAAATATTCATAAAGCAAGTGCAGCAACTCAACATCCGCTCAAAAATGTGGCAAAAGTCCCGAATTTGCACTTGATAAAAGGAATTTTTTGTGATAAAATAAAAGAGTACGCTTTTTTGTACCTAACGGAAAAAAGAAGCGCGGTCTTTTGCGTTTTCCCGCCGTGTCAGGGAAAGGCTCGCCCCGCTTCGCGTGATGAAAGGAGTTAATCAAAAAATGATAGTTAAACCTAAGGTAAGAGGATTTATATGCACTACCGCCCACCCCGTGGGCTGCGAGGCTGCCGTTAAGCAGCAGATAGATTACGTCAAGGCACAGCCCAGGACAAACGGACCCAAGAAGGTGCTGGTCATCGGCGCTTCGATGGGCTACGGTCTTGCAAGCCGTATCTCCGCAGCGTATTCCTGCGGCGCTGCTACACTCGGCGTTATCTTCGACAAGGAGGCAAGCGGCAACAAGACAGGCACCTCCGGCTGGTATAACACAAAGGCCTTTGAGAAATTCGCGGCTGCTGACGGACTTTATGCAAAGACCGTAAACGGCGACGCATTCTCCGAGGAGTGCAAAAAGGAGGTCATCGACCTCATAAAGTCCGACTTAGGCAAGGTAGATATGGTGGTATATTCGCTCGCGTCCCCCAGAAGAGCAGTCGGCGATGTTGTGTACAGCTCCGTGCTTAAGACAACAGGCGACAGCTACACCAACAAGTCCATCGACCTCAGAAACAACACCGTTTCCGAGGTAACACTCGAGCCCGCGACAGAAGAAGAGATCGCGGCTACCGTCAAGGTAATGGGCGGCGAGGACTGGGAAATGTGGATCGACGCACTGAAGGCCGCTGACGTTATTGAAGACAACGCCGTTACCGTTGCCTATTCCTACATCGGTCCGAAGATCACTCACCCGATGTATTTCGAGGGCTCCATCGGAAGAGCCAAGGCTCACCTTTACGAAACCTCAAAGAAGCTGACCGAGAAATATGCGGACAGCAATATCAAAGCGTACATTTCCGTCAACAAGGCACTGGTAACTCAGTCCAGTGCGGCTATCCCGATAGTTCCCCTGTACATCTCTATACTTTATAAGGTAATGAAGGCAAAGGGCGTACACGAGGGCTGTATCGAGCAGATGTACCGTCTGTTCAATCAGAAGCTGTTTGCGGGCGAGCCCGTTGTTGACGAGCAGGGCATGATTCGTCTTGACGATCTTGAAATGGAGCAGGATATTCAGGACGAAGTTTCTAAGCTCTGGGACGAGCTGAACGCCGATAACTTCAAGGACTACACAGACCTTGACGGCTACTGGAGCGACTTCTATGAGCTGTTCGGTTTCGGAATTGACGGAGTAGACTACGACGCAGACGTTGAGGTATAAACCTGAGGTGCGGCTTGCCGTGCCCCTACCCCATCATTCCATTTGGTATGAAAGATGTTTATATTTAAAGCAAAGAAAAAAGAGCAGACGGACGAGCTTCATCATGAGTATGGAGTAATCCGAAACTGCGGCTATATCCTGCGCGCGTATAAGAAATATCGTCCGTCGATGATATTCTTTCTTGTACTCGGCGGTATAACGGGCGCTTCGATGGGCTATATATGGACGGTCATCGGAAAGCTCGTTATCGACATGATAGAGCAGCAGCAGAAAAACCCCGAAAAGGATATAATGCCGCTTTTGTATCTCATCATCGGAACTACCGTTGTTGAGTTTATAATGATGTGGCTGAATACCCTTGTATCAAAAAATCTTGACCTCGGCTTCACCTTTACGCGACTAAAGCTCACAAAGGAGCGTATTGCAAAGTCTATGAGCATGGAGTACGAGCTTCTGGAGACCCCCGATATGCTGGACAGACTGCAGAAGGCAAAGCGCGCTACGGGCTTCCAGTACGGCGGTGTCGAGGGACTTATGCGCGATATGTGGAATTTCATGGTGCAGTTCACCTCGGTCATCACCGCGGTATCCATCATCTGCACGCTGAATCTATGGCTGGTGCTGATACTACTGGTGCTGTCGTTTATCCAGTTCGAGTATTTCGACTATATCCGCATAAAGGATAAGGAGATAATGTGGGACGCAATGGCAGGTACCTGGCGCAGGCTGGAGTATATGCAGACCGTTTCCACAGACTTTACATACGCAAAGGATATCCGCCTTTACGGTATGAAAAAATGGCTCTCCCAAAAGCACTCCGAAGTTAACGACGAGGAGCTTGCGCGCTGGGTACAGAGCCGTACCTACTGGCAGTACAACAGCGCTTTTTCCTCGGGAATATCGCTCATAAGAAACGGTATCATCTATGGCTGGCTCATCTGCGATATGCTTTGGGGCGGCATGAGCATAGGCGACTTTACGCTGTATGTGGGAAGCGCCGCGGCGATGTCAGGAAGCGTCAAGCCATTCATGCAGTCGATAGGCGGCATGAGAGAGCGCTCCTCGCGTATGGACGACTTCCGCACGTTCATGGATATCCCGTTCGGTGACGAGGGCAAAAAGACCGTCCCCGTGCCGAAATGCGACAAG
>JAZNWG010000202.1:0-2342 GCA_045593225.1 Oscillospiraceae bacterium | reverse complement strand
TCCTCGCCCATAAGCTCGGGGAGCGACTTTTCGGGGTTCTGCATAGCCATATTCAGCAGCTCGATGAAATCTCTTATCATCTCGCGCGGAGTGATGTTCACATCAGCGCCGACCCTGCCGAATTCCGCCTTGATGAAGAATATCCTGTCCTCTAAAGTAACGCGGCTCTCATAGCCGTAGAGGTCAGCGTGAATTTCAGAAAGCTTTTCGGTCAGCACCGTAAGCTCCTCGTAGGTGAGCGGCTGAAGCTTTATTATCGGCGCGAGCAGGTCATGCACGTCGTCAGTCGCAAATCTGCCTCTTTCAAGACGTGAACGCAGCGCCTCATAGCTGAACACGCCGCGGCGTGGATCCTCTATGCACTGCGGAGTTCCGCCCATGATTATACCGAGGTGGGTAGCCTTTCCCTGAAGCACGTCGTTGTACATCATCAGTATCTTTTCGTAGTTGTACTGGCGCGTTACGGAGTGCGGTATCTTCATGATATTCACAAGCTCGTCTATCATGATGACAAAGCCCTTGTAGCCTGCCTTTACGAAGAAAGCGGTGAGTATCTTGATATAGTCATACCAGTTCTCGTCAGTGATTATGACGTTCACGCCGAGGTCATTTTTAGCCTCGGTCTTGGTGGTGTACTCGCCGCGAAGCCACTTGATGACACAGGCGGTCTTTTCCTCCTCGCCCGTGGTGTAAGCCTTGTGGTAGGCATTGATGACCTTTGCGAAATCAAAGCCGTGAACCATATCCTGAAGTGCGCTTATCTTTGTGTATATCTTCTTTTCCACCGCGGTATCGAAGAAGATATCGGACGGCGCAGTGCCCTCCTCTATGACTTCATTTCGTACCGAGGTTATCCATTTTTCAAGTATCAGCGACAGCGCGCCGCCGTCAGGCTTGGTCTTTACCGAGAGGTTTCGCATAAGCTCGCGGTAGGTCGCAAGGCCCTGACCCTTGCTGCCCATAAGCCTGCGCTCAGGGGAGAGGTCCGCGTCTGCCGTAACAAAGCCGCGGTCCATAACGTGCTGTCTTACCGTCTGCAGAAGAAAGCTCTTACCGCTGCCGTAGCGACCCACGATAAAGCGGAAGAAAGCGCCGCCCTGCTCGGTTATGTCAACGTCATGCAGCAGCGCGTTTATCTCGGCGGTACGTCCTACCGCGATATAGCCGAGACCCGTCCTCGGCACAACGCCGCCCTTAAGCGCGTTTATGAGGTTTGAAGCTATTCGCTTTGGTACGGTCATAAGAAAGCCCCTTTCATAATTTTCTTATCTACTCTTTTTAGCATAAACGGAAATACAACTATCGCTGTATTTCCGTATTCCTTTTTTATCATATCGTAGGGGCACGACACGTCGTGCCTGAATGGGTACGCTGTATGCAAGGACACGGCATTGCCCAAAGGGCAATGTTGCCATTTGCAAAGCAAATCTGCGGCAAGCCGTGTCCCTACAACGTCAGACATAATATTGAGCTTGCGCACTAAACATTTCAGCGTAGATTCCGTTCTCCTTATGCACGAGCTCATCATGCGTGCCGAGCTCTTTTATAGTGCCCTCGCTGAATACTGCTATGCGGTCGCAGAACTTACAGCTTGACAGTCTGTGCGAAATATAGATAGCCGATTTTCCACCCACAAGCTCATTGAACTTGCAGTATATCTCATACTCGGCAACAGGGTCAAGCGCCGCCGTAGGCTCGTCGAGAATGACCACAGGCGCGTCCTTGTACAGCGCACGCGCTATCGCAAGCTTCTGCTGCTCGCCGCCCGAAAGCTGAACACCGTCGCGGTCAAACTGTCTGAACATCATGGTATCTCTGCCCTTTGGCAGGCTGTTCACCTTGTCGAGAAGTCCGACCTTTGCGAACATCTCGTCAACACTCTCGTCCGTATCGTCCTTGCCCAGCAGGATATTGTCCTTTGCGGTGAAGCTGAGCAGCCTGAAATCCTGAAATACAACGGAGAACAGCTTCATATACTCGTCATAGTCGTATTCCTTGATATTCACGCCGTCGAGGAGTATCTCGCCCTCGTCGCAGTCGTAAAGACGGCACAGCAGCTTTATGAACGTAGTCTTGCCCGCGCCGTTCAGTCCCACGACAGACAGGCGCTCGCCTGCCTTTATCTTTATCGAAACGTTTTTCAGCACCTGTACCTTTGTGTTGGGGTAGTGGAAGCTTACGTTCCTGAACTCTATCTCGTGCGGCTTTTCGAGGTCTTCTACCTTTTTATCGCCCTTCTGCAGCATGGGGGGATAGTCCATAAGCTTTACTATCTCATAGCCGTAGTTGCAGCGCTTCACGATATCCTGAAGTCCGAATATCGCACCCTGAAGCGAAGCATT
>JAZNWG010000201.1:0-7453 GCA_045593225.1 Oscillospiraceae bacterium | reverse complement strand
GCAGCTTCCACAGCATTGTTAAGCAGTGGAATGTGTTCGTCGGTAAAGAATATACTGCCCTTCAGATTATAAGAGGAATGCCCCATGAGGTATTCCAGCTTTTCTTTGTAGTTGCCGTCCATAAGCTCGGCAGTGACGCGATCGGATTCTTTAGCTTTTATAGGAAAGCTCTCCGCAAGCGTCGAAAAATCACCTTCAATATCGTTGAAAGCATAGAAATCCTTCAGCCACACGGGCATTATATTGTCGAGCGAGGGGCAGAATTCGCGACAATTCTCCCATACTCCCACAAGGCGGTTGAAAGCGTCCTGCGAGGACAGAACACCGATCTTATTCATAAGCTCGTAGCAGTACAGCGTAACATATGGCTTGTCGATCTTATAATATGTGCCACGTCTTGCATCGGTGCGCCATGTGAAGTAGGTGCGCAGCTGCTCGATGGACATAGCACCGTAAATGGGGCGCTCTATGGCGCAGAATGCGCTTCTGACGAAATCATCGGTGACGTCCTGCATGAATTCGCCTTGCTTTACAAGGGTAAGCTCGGCACACTGACGCACCATATAGCCTTTGTACAGCGTCTGTCCCAGTTCACGCATCTGACGTATCTTTTCAGTTATAGTGGCGCTTTCATCGGGTGTTTCAGGGGGATAGGCCAGCTCGTCCTCAATGATGGTGTTCTTTGAGCTGTTCTGAGGTGCTCTGCCGTAATACACCGTATCGCGCGGGGGTATCTTTTCGCCGCGTTCCTCTTTGGCATCGCTCACTGCCTTGTCAACGACGTTTTCTATCTTCGCGCGGATAAGGCGCTGAAGCTCGTCCTGTATCTCTTTCTTGGTGGTGGCCATACTGTTGAAAAACAGCTTGAATTTATCGGACATTCTATCCCTCCTTTCTCGGACAAATAAAGCCGCATAAAGCGGCTCTGTATTTATTTTTTCATTGTAAGCTGCGCCTCCCAGTCGTCGGGGAAGCCGATATGCGAAAGCCTGATAACATCGGAATTTCGCTTTATCATCTTTGCGATGGGCTGTACTACCTTTGTGTTCCAGTCGTCAGAATTATGGTATACCTGCTTCATTACCATCATATACCCGAAAACGTTAGGCTCCAGCTCATAGTCAAGGTGGCGCGGAGTTTTGGGCAGTACGGGAAATGTATTTCCGTAAAGACGGTTGTAGTGCGCGCAGTAATTGCGCAGCTCATTCATGCAGAATATCCAGTTGTCGAGCTCCGAGCTTGAACAGTGATAGAATTCGTCCGCAAGCTCCTTTTTATCGGAGTTGTGCATATCCTTGTAGAAGAAAGCAAGCGTACCGAAGCTGAACAGCTCCATGATTACCCATAGCGGAAAATCGCCGCGGTATTTGTTGTTGTAGTGCTTTACAAATTCACGGTCCTCGTTTGTTTCGACAAGGTGGCGTATCTTTCCGCAGAAAGCGTTGTGGTTGTGGCGGAAATCAAAATTTGTTGCATTGAGATATCCAAGCGCGCCGTATTTCAGCGCATGGAAATTGGATATCGCAGCACGAAGCGCGATCTCTATCTCCTCCAAAGCCGCGATAAGGATACTGCGCAGCCTGCGGTCTATCTCGTATACGCGCATTATACCCTCAAACGTCGTACCGTTTTCATATTTATCCTTTGCAACGCTGAAAGGCTTGAAGTAGTTTGAAAGGCGGAAATAGTTGATGTATTTCAGCGTTTCTTCGGCGTATTTCTCGTCGTTTACGATACAGCCGCGCTCTTTCAGCTTTGCTATCTGCTGTTTTATGGTTGACGGCAGCTTTTTCTTTGCCATTGCGGACCTCCGTTATCAGTCGTCCATCCAGAACACTTCGCGCTCGTGTCGGGTCTTTCTTGTCATAAGCGAAACAAGGCTCTCCTTGGGGTCTGTTCCGTTGTAGCAGATGTTCACTATCTCCTCAATGATAGGAGTGTATATGCCGCGCTCCTGTGCAAGTCTGAACGCGATCTTGCTGCTGGTGTAGCCCTCTACTGTTCCTACCTGTGCCACTGCGTCGGCGGCAGCCATGCCCTCTCCGATGAGGAAGCCGGCGCGGTAGTTCCTTGAGTGCTGAGAGGTGCAGGTAACTATAAGATCGCCGATACCTGCCATACCCGTGAATGTCTTCCAGTTAGCACCCAGCGCAACGCCAAGACGAGTTATCTCGGTCATGCCGCGCGTCATCAGTGCAGCAACTGTATTATCGCCAAGCTTCATGCCGCGTGCAATACCGCAGCCGAGTGCGATGGGATTTTTCAGCACGCCGCCAAGCTCGCAGCCTGCAACGTCATCGTTTCTGTAAATTCTGTATTTCTCGTTGGAAAGGGTCTTCTGAATATACTTTGCAGTATCGGTGTCATAAGCTGCACAGACCTCGGTAGTAGGCACAAGGCGCGCTATCTCCTCTGCGTGACAGGGTCCTGTGAGAACACCGATAGGATTATTCGGAAGCTCTTCCAGAAGTATCTGAGAAAGGCGGTTGCCCGTGTCGCCCTCAAGACCTTTGCTGACGTTTATCACAACGGTGTCCTTGCCGATGTGCTCCTTTACTGCCTGCACTGCGCCACGGTAGAACGGCGAGGGTATCGCAACCACTACCATATCTGCGCCTGCAACGCATTTTACATCAGTGGTAACCCTAAGATTATCAGGGAGCTTTACACCAGGGAGGAGTCGCTTGTGCTCGCGGTCTGTACGAAGCTGCTGAGCCTCCTCCTCAAACTTTGTCCATGTTATAACTTCATGTCCGTAGTGGCTGTACAGCACGCCGAGAGCAGTACCATATCCGCAGCCGAGTATTGCTATCTTTGCCATAGCGACCTCCTTAGGAACTTACTTTTTCGCCAAGCTTCTTTTCAGTGTGAGTGAGAAGCCTGTGGATATTTCCGCGGTGCATGAATATTATCAGACCTGCCGACATTGCTGCGAGGATAACGTTAATTATCCATGAGGGGTCTTTGTCTACAAGGCCACTCCAGATGAAAGTGGTGATAAAGAACAGCGACGAAGCTATGCAGGAGCCGAGTGAAACATATCTTGTTATAGCGATAAGCACGATGAATACAGTGAGCAGGATAACTGCGCTGCGCCAGTCGAGTGTGAATATCGCGGAGATAGCAGCGAGCACGCCCTTGCCACCCTTGAAGCCATAGTAAACAGGGAAGATGTGACCGACGATGACCATAAAGGTAGTAACGTAGCCCACCCAGTTCATCTGAAGAGCGATATTCGTTGTGTCTATTCCGCCGATAAAGAGGAACGAAAGGCGAACTGCCCACACTGCAAGCACGGCCTTTGCGACATCACCGAGCAGCACGATTATAGCAGTGGACTTGCTTTGTGTTCTGAGCGCGTTTGTAAAGCCTGCGTTTCCGCTGCCCATCGTGCGGATATCCTTACCTGTCTTTATTTTCGTTACTATTATCGAAGTGTTTATGCCGCCGAGCAGATAAGGCACGACGAGCATTATGATATAACATATCCATTCCATTATACGGTTGTTTCCTTTCGGTCGGCACTGCCGATTATTTTTATATCAGGATTTTTGCTGCGAAGATACGCAAAGACTATTGCGCTCATATTGTTTGCAGGACAGGGGATGTGCAGAGGCTCCTCGCTGCCTTTCAGATAAAGCAGCAGGTCGCGGTTTTTGGGAGCCGCTCCTGTGATGTCCTTATACTGAACAGCGTAAATATTTCTTACGCGGAAGAACACCATCACACGGCTCATATAGCGCTGAGTCCCTACTTTCTTGGCTGAGGAGTATTCGAGCAAAAGCTCGTCCTGAACGTCCTCGGGGAAATCGGCTACCTGCTCGGCATATTTCATGGGAGCAGTTCGCAGAACGCTTATCAGCAGAATTATAAGCAGCGCTGTCATGAATACGACTACCGCAAGACTTGCCCAGAACAGCACGCCGCCGTTCTCACTGAGCATCAGTGCCGCTGCTGCACAGGCGATTGCTGTGAGAGTATAGCCAAGGACCGCGGGAAGCTGAAATTTGTAGAAATCCCTAAGCACTACGCGGTGCTTTTTCAGAATTGAATCTTTGTCCGAACCTTGTGTCATTATTCGCCTCTTTCGCGTATCGTGAGCTTTATCGGAGTTGCCTCAAGACCGAAGGTTTCGCGTATCTGGTTTTCCAGATATCTCTGGTAGGAGTAGTGGAAAAGCTCCTTGCTGTTGCAGAATACGACGAAATTCGGGGGATTTGTACTAGCCTGTGTCATGTAATAGATCTTCAGGCGCTTGCCCTTGTCGGAGGGCGGCTGAACTCTGGAGGTTGCATAGCTCAACATATCATTAAGAACGCCTGTGGAGATACGGATCCCATGCTGTTCGTGAACGAACTTTATCATTTCGAACAGCTTGTTCACACGCTGTCCTGTCTTAGCGGAAATGAATACGAACGGAGCGTAGGACATAAACGAGAAATCCACCTCGAGCTTCTTTGTAAACTCGTTCATGGTCTTGTCGGTCTTGTCCTCGACAGCGTCCCACTTGTTTACCGCGATAACGCAGGCCTTTCCCTTATCGTGCGCATAGCCTGCCACCTTGCTGTCCTGCTCGGTGAAGCCTACTGTTGCGTCGATAACTATAACGCAGACATCGGCACGGTCTACTGCCATAAGTGCGCGGAGCACGCTGAAATGCTCGATATTTTCCGTTACCTTAGCCTTGCGGCGCATACCTGCGGTGTCGATAAATATAAACTTCTCGCCGTTGCGCTCGACAGTGGAGTCAATAGCATCGCGTGTTGTACCTGCGATATCGGAAACGATAGAGCGCTCCTCGCCTGCGATGTAGTTTATCAGCGAGGACTTGCCTACATTAGGCTTTCCGATAACTGCCACCTTGATAGCCTCGTCCTCGTAATCGTCCTCGGTATCAGGGGGGAGCTGATCGAATACCGCCTCAAGCAGGTCGCCTGTGCCGTGACCGTGAACAGAGGATACCGCGATAGGGTCGCCAAGACCGAGGTTGTAGAACTCGTATATCTCGGGCGGAGGCTCGCCTATGCCGTCTACCTTGTTTACTGCGAGAACTATCGGCTTTCCGCTCTTCATCAGCATTGCCGCAACATCGCTGTCGTTTGCTGTAACGCCTGTTGTGATGTCTGTTACGAAGATTATAGCGTCAGCGCGCTCGATTGCGAGCATCGCCTGTTCTCTCATCTGTGCGAGGATTATATCGTCTGTCTTAGGCTCGATACCGCCTGTGTCGATTAGCATGAATTCCTTATCCAGCCACTCGCACTTGCTGTAAATTCTGTCGCGTGTTACGCCGGGGGTGTCGTCTACGATAGACAGGCGCTTGCCTACCAGCTTATTGAATAATGTGGACTTGCCGACATTCGGGCGGCCCACTATTGCTACTACCTGCATTTTTTACCTCTCTTTCATTCGGGGGTACTAGTTATATTTTTCAGAATAGTACCCGAACATACTTATACTATTTTAGTATACCACGAGCGGAGACTTTTTGCAAGCGGAAACTGGATTTTTGTTCGGTTTTTCAAAACAGGTTATTAAATCGAAACTTACTTTTACGAAGCGAAAAATTCAATTTGATTATTGATTATTTTCGGGTTATATGCTAAAATAAAGAAAAGCACTATCTGGAAAGGATAATACGACTATGAATATCGAAAAACTTATCGCAAAGCTTCTTGAATATGCGCTTAATGCCGCTCTCATAACAACTGAGGACATTGCTTATATGCGCAACCGCTTGCTCCAGTGCCTTGGGCTGACCGAATGGAACGGCACTGTTGCTCCTGCGGCGGAAATGACCATCGACGAGATACTTGACGCTATCAACGATTATGCCGCAGAAAACGGACTTATCAGCGGCACAGGCGAGTCACGCGACCTGTTTGACACAAAGATTATGGGTGAGCTTACTGCGTTTCCACGCGAGGTGATAGGCAGGTTCAACGCTGACTATGCCGAATCTCCCAAGAAGGCGACCGACAACTATTTCGAGTGGTGCAGGAATATAAATTATGTACGCGCAGGACGCATCGCAAAGGATCTGAAGTGGGAATACGAGTCGGAGTACGGCACACTTGATATCACGATAAACTGCTCAAAGCCCGAGAAAGACCCTCGTGACATTGCTGCGGCTAAGACCGCAAAGAGTGCGGCGTACCCTAAGTGCCAGCTGTGTTATGAGAACACAGGCTATTCGGGCAGAGTTGGCCACCCTGCAAGACAGAACCTCATTCCCATTCCTATGACCATAAACAACGAGGACTGGTGCTTCCAGTATTCGCCCTACGGCTATTATAACGAGCATTGCATAATCTTCAACGCGGCTCATGTTCCTATGAAGATAGACGATGCGGTATTCGGCAAGCTTTTTGACATAATCGGCATACTGCCGCACTATTTTGTAGGCTCAAATGCTGACCTGCCTATCGTTGGCGGCTCTATTTTAAGCCACGAGCATTTCCAGGGCGGAAACTACACATTTGCTATGGAAAAAGCGCCTGTTGAGTACGAGTTCAGCATGGCTAAGTTCCCCGATATCAAGGCGGGCATAGTAAAATGGCCTATGTCTGTAATAAGACTTCGCAGCAGTGACAGAGCGCAGCTTGAAAAGGCTTGTGCGCACGTTCTCGCTGCATGGAGAGCATACAGTGACGAGAGCGTGGGTGTTTATGCGTTCTCGGGCGAAACCCCGCACAACACCATCACTCCCATTGCCAGAAAGAAGGGCGACGAGTATGAGTGCGATCTTGTGCTTCGCAACAACCGCACCGACGACGAGCACCCGCTCGGCATATTCCACCCCAATTCTACGCTCCACCATATCAAGAAGGAGAATATCGGACTTATCGAGGTAATGGGTCTTGCGGTGCTGCCCTCGCGTTTAAAGGCGGAGATGGAGCAGCTTGCAGATGTGCTTGTAAGCAAGGGTGTTTCGGCGGTAAGAACTGATGAAGTTTTGGAAAAGCACGCGGACTGGGCAGAGGAATTTGCACAGAGATACGATATCACTGCTGACAATGTACGCGAGATAATAAACAAAGAGGTAGGCGCAGTATTCGCGCAGGTGCTTCTGGACGCAGGTGTGTTCAAGCGTGATGAAAATGGCATGGCTGCATTCAGGAGATTTGCGGAGCTTGTTTCGGAGTAAGGGTGAATTGCTATGTGCTTAATATGCGACAGAATTGAAATGATAAAAAACGGCACTAATCCGTACTTCGTCAAGGAACTTGAAACGGGCTATGTGGTTATCGGCGACAATCAGCATTTTAAGGGCTATACTCTGTTCCTTTGCAAGCAGCACAAGACCGAACTTTTCTATCTTGACAAGGATTTTTCGACAAAATTCATGCAGGAGATGATGCTGGTCGCAGAGGCTGTAAAGAACGCATTCGGTGCAGAGAAGATGAATTATGAGTGCCTCGGTCAGGGCGATGCGCACCTGCATTGGCATCTG
>JAZNWG010000200.1:0-3756 GCA_045593225.1 Oscillospiraceae bacterium | reverse complement strand
CCCCCGACTTCGGTCGGGGGTTTTTATTTTTTTAATATATGCTTTTGTGATGTGACGGTTATTGTTTTTTTGATGATTTTATGGTATGATATATTTAATACATAACAGAAAGGAATATACGCCATGCTGCTTACGATCGGAATGATAGTTAAAAACGAAGAACAGTTTCTTCGCCAGTGTCTTACTGCTATACAGCCTATCCTGAAAAAAGTAGACAGCGAGCTTATCATTGTCGATACAGGATCTACTGATAAGACTGTTGAGATAGCAAAGGAATTTACAGATAAGGTATTGCATTTCGACTGGATAAATGACTTTTCTGCTGCGCGAAATGTAAGCATTGAAGCTGCACAGGGCGAGTGGTTTATGTTCCTTGATGCAGATGATATGTTCTTGTCATGTGATGCGATCATCGAATTTTTCAATACAGGAAATTACAAGAATTATAATTCTGCATTTTATATGTCAAGAGAATGCAGATCTCTGACGAATAAAGAGGATTATACACTTATATATCAGCCAAGACTTACAAAGCTTCTGCCTGAGACAAGATTTATTCTTCCTGTTCATGAGTGTCTGAATACGTTTGGTAATCCTATGACGGTACTTACTGCCGAGGCGGAGCATTATGGATATGCTTTTGAAAATGATCCTGTAAAGAAACAGAAGAAGTTCGAGAGAAATTCCGTGCTTTTGCAGCAGCGTCTGAAAGAAGAGGGAGAAACAAATCTTCTTTTATATCGTCAGCTGTTTGATACATACGCCTTCCTTGATGATAAGACCGAAGCTATAAATTATGCCTATATGGGAATAGAGCTTTGTAAAAAGCAGAAATCGGATTTCGCAATGGCTCTTTATCATGGATTGATAACTCTCGCCAACAGTGAAAAAAGGTATGAAGATGTACTCAGGATATATGATGAATACTTCGCATTAGATGAAGATATTCGTCAGAAAGAGCGCACGACGGATATTGAAATGATAGTGTATAAAGCGATTGCTTTATACGATATGAAAAGGTATGATGAAGCATACGATATGTTTGTCATGTTTTTCAGGAGTTGTGAAAAGCATGATGCAACAGGTGATATTACCAGAGAATCCTTGTATCTGAATCTTCATTTCAAAAACGAGATATTCAGACTTAAGATCAATATGCTGTTCACAGAGTGCTGTATTATCTTAGGCAAATATAAAGAAGCAGAGGATAATATCAGAGCTTACCCTGTAGACAAATATAACTTTACTGTCTATGCACACGATTGCCGTGTTGCACAGGCGATGTCGGTCATAAATCAGAGTGAATGCAAGGGCTTTATGAATATGTACAAAGCTCAGAGCAGCAAGAACCGCGCAGAGCTGTTTGACAAGATCACCTTTTCCCTGTTCGGTATGGACGAAGCCCGCAGGAAAGAGATCATCAGCAAATTTGCAGCCGAGGAGCTTGACAAGGCAGTTCAGCGTAACATCATCTCTATCTATAAAGCGCATTTTATGGGCAATGGCGCAGGTGCATCACGAATTGAAACTTTTCTGAACAAATTCGGAGCAAGCCGTGCTGATATTCTTTACATAATGATGAAGGAGGGGCTGGATATAAGCCCGTACCTCACGAAGTGTGAGAATATAGTTCAGATAGTATCAGACGGTTTCAGATGTATAAAGGGCTTTTATGAAGCAATAAGCGGATATAATGTAAATAAGATAAACAACAATGAGCATTTGTACATGCTTGTTGTTATGTATCTGTATGCTGTGGTCGGGGCAGCTGATAACAAGCTTGATATAACAAAGCTTACCGAAAAGCTCAGCAGTATAGTGATGAAATATCTTGATATCTACGGCGAAGCCCAGCTTTCCGAGGAGGCAATTGCCGCTGTCAACATCGCAGAGATAGAAATGCTGCGCAAGATGCGCAATTTCAAGGAATGCATAGCTTCGCTTCGCAGACTTATCCAGCTGAATTCCCGCTATGCTTCAATTGCAAAGGAATATCAGAACATTCTGAAATCTGATATGGGTGCGACTGATTGATAAACTTTCATATTTTTGACGAGCCGTGTGTTATACGCGGCTCGTTTTTTGTGGTGTAATGCCGTTTTTTGCTATATTACACAAAAACGCGCCCGATGATAACTGCGATTTTTTAGTGTGCGCTATTGCAATTTTGGTCATTTTATGGTATGATAAACTATATATCTGTATACAAATGGGATATATCCCCTAATAAACATATACAAACAGAAAGGGTAACTATTATGAGTAAGGTTGTAAAGTTCGGCGGAAGCTCTCTCGCTGACGCAAAACAGTTCAAGAAGGTCGCTGATATCATTCATGCTGACCCCGAGCGCTGCTATGTCGTTCCTTCTGCGCCCGGCAAGAGATATTCCGATGACATCAAGGTAACAGACATGCTGTATACCTGCTATGACGCAGTACAGAACGGCGAGGATTTTGACAAGGCTTTCGCACCTATCAAGGAGCGCTTTAACGGTATCATTTCTGACCTCGGTCTTACATTTGACCTCAGCGAGGAGTTTCAGAAGATCGGTGTTAACTTCAAGGCTGCCGCAGGCAGAGAGTACGCTGCAAGCCGTGGCGAATACCTCAATGGTATGATCCTTGCGAATTATCTCGGCTTCGATTTCATCGACGCAGCAAAGGCTATCTTCTTTACAAACAAGGGTCATTTTGATGACGATATTACAAATGCTTGCCTCGGAGCTATGCTGGACAAGGCTGAAAAGGCTGTAATTCCCGGCTTCTACGGCGCAATGCCCGACGGCCGTGTCAAAACCTTCTCCCGGGGCGGTAGTGACATCACCGGCGCTCTGGCAGCCGCTGCCCTGGATGCAGATGTTTACGAAAACTGGACCGATGTTTCCGGCATTCTGATGGCTGACCCCCGGATCGTTCCCGATCCCCAGCCCATCGGTGAGGTTACCTACGACGAGCTGCGGGAGCTGAGCTACGCCGGCGCCCAGGTGCTTCACGAAGGCACCATTCAGCCGGTGCGGGAAAAGGGCATCCCCCTGAACATCCGCAACACCAACGCCCCCGAGGATCGTGGCACCTTCATCCAGGAGGAGTTTGCCACCGAGTCTGATCCCAACCGGGTCATCACCGGTATCACCGGTAAGAAGGACTTCTCCATCATCACCATGTTCAAGCGGGGCATGACCAGCCAGGTCGGCGTGCTGCGGAAGATGCTGAGCGTTCTGGAGCGGCACAAGATCTCCGTGGACTTCGTCCCCAACGGCATCGACAATGTATCCCTGGTGATGCCCACCGCCACCATTGGCCCCAAGCTGTACACCATTCTGGGTGAGATCCAGCAGGAGGTTCAGCCGGATCGGCTGGAGGTGCTGGACGATATCGCCATCGTGGCCGCCGTCGGTCACCGGATGGCCTTCCGCCCCGGTGTTTCCGGTAAGATCTTCGCTGCTTTGGGCGAGGCAGGCATCAATATCCGCATGATCAATCAGGGCCCGGACGAACTGAACATCATCTTCGGCGTGGATAACCGGGACTTTGCCGAAGCCATTCGTGTGCTGTATAACAGCTTTGCTAAATAAGGAGGTCAATAAACATGAAAAAGCTTTACACTGTTGCAATTCTGGGCGCCACCGGTGCTGTGGGCCAGGAAATGATGAAGGTACTGGAAGAGCGGGACTTCCCCGTTGGCAAGCTGATTCCCCTGGCCAGCGCCCGCAGCGCCGGCAAGACCCTGAAGTTCAAGGGCGAGGATGTGACCAT
>JAZNWG010000199.1:0-9691 GCA_045593225.1 Oscillospiraceae bacterium | reverse complement strand
AGCTCCATAACACGGGAGGTCTTTTCGGTAGCAATAGACTGTGCTACAGTCTGACCGTATACGAATATCAGCAGGAACAGCACCAGCGAAACAACGATAGGAACGAAGTAGTTGATAGCGCTCTCGAAGATGTTCCACTCGTCATTGCCTGCCGCGATCTTGGAGGTGGTAATATATCTCTGGGAAGCCACGTAGTTCTCAGGCGTAATGCCGCAGTTAAGCATATTGCGGTAGTTCACTACCTGCTGAACAGCAATGGTGATGTAATCCACCGCCCCGCCGTCAGCGTCGGGAGAATAGTAGGTCTTTACTGTGTAGCCCACAACAACGCCCTCTGTCTGCACATCGGAGATGGATACCATTGCCTCGTTCTCGGCTGTGACAAGCTTATCCAGCATCTCGTCTGCTGTGAGCTCTGTCTGTGTGATCTTAAGTCCCATCGCCTCAAACGAAGCCATATCCTCGTCAGTAAGGATATCACAGTTGTCGTAGATATAGACAGCGTTTGTTGTGGAGGGCTCAGCCTCGCCGCCGTCGATAACGTCCTCCTCACCGCTCATGAGCGAGGGCAGGATATTAGCGCCCGCCGCAAGCAGTGCCACGATAAGGCAGATAACTATAGTGCCGATTATGAACGATTTTGTCTTTATGTACTGTATAAAAGTGAAGCTGAATACCTTCTGCCAGCCCTTAGTTTTCATTCTCAGCACCTACCTTTTCAATAAATATTTCATTGAGCGACGGCTCACGCAGCTCGTAACGGATAAGCGGGATACCCTTTTCCATTATCTTGTTCAGCAGCGAATGTGCCTGCTGCTCGCTGTCTACGTTGTAGCTTATGCCGTTGGGAGTTACCTCTGTCGCGTTCAGTCCGCAGGCATTCGCAAGGTCTGTGATATCGCCCTCGCACTTTACTGTCAGCTTTACTCTGCCGTATCCCTTCTTTATCTCGTTGAGGTTGCCCTTCAGCACTGTCTTGCCCTTGTTCATGATAACGATGTCGCTGCAGAATTCCTCGATAGTGGGCATCTGGTGGCTGGACATGATGATGAACTTATCCTTCTTTATCTCCTCGCGGATAACTGTCTTGAAAAGCTCCGCATTTACGGGGTCAAGACCGCTTAAAGGCTCGTCAAGGATTATCAGCTCGGGATTGGGCGCGAGCGCCGCAATAAGCTGGATCTTCTGCTGGTTACCCTTGGAGAGCTGCTCCGCGCGCTTGTCGCGGTACTCCTGAACGTTGAGGCGCTCGAACCAGTAGTCGATAGCCTTTACTGCGTCGGGCTTCTTCATGCCCTTGAGACCGCAGAAATAGATAAGCTGGTCCATTATCTTGTATTTCGGGTAAAGTCCGCGCTCCTCCGCGAGGTAGCCGATGGGCTGCTCTGCCGCAAGAAAGCTCTTGCCGTCCCATGTCACCTTGCCGCTGTCCGCGCTGAGCATTCCGAGAATGATTCGGATAGATGTGGTCTTGCCTGCGCCGTTTGTGCCAAGCAGAGCGAAAACGCCGGGCTCTGTTATCTCAAAGCTGAGATCATCGACCGCGGTATATTCGCCGTACTTCTTGACTATGCTGTCAACCTTTAAAGCCATGATACTTCTCCTTACTTATGTATTAGCCGAGGTGCTCTCGGCTCAACTGTTCATGTGTTGTATATACAGTATAATCCCTTTGTGCAATTTTGTCAAGAGGTTTTGTGCAATTTTTTCAAAAATTTTTAAAAAATTTGATTTTTGCCGCGCCACACCCGATAAAACTTCACCGCAAAAGCGCTAGATTCCGAGGAACGAGCCTATCAGCACTGCCGCTATAAACAGCGGTGCTATCCACTTTACGATAAACTCGAAGCTCCTCTGCCGCCCGAATTTCCCGCTTTGCGCTATCTCCTCGGACAGTACACGCGGCTTCACCACCCAGCCGATGAAGATACAGGATATCATCGCTACGATAGGTGTTATTATCGAATTGCCCATATAATCAAAGAAGTCCAGCAGCGCCATTCCAAGCGGTCTCGCAGCACTCCACACACCATAGCCGAGGCTTGACGGGATACCCAGTATCAGCAGCACACCTGCCATCACGAGTACGGCGTAACGGCGCTTCATTTTGAAGCGGCCGATGAGGTTTGCGACGTTCACCTCCATCATCGAGATAGCCGAGGACAGCGCTGCAAAGAATATCAGCACGAACACCAGCGCTCCGACTACGCCTCCGAGCGGCATGGACGCAAAGACGGACGGCAGCGTTTCAAACAGCAGGCCTGCGCCTGCAGAAAGCGCGGTGTTCTCTCCGCCCGACACAGCAAACACCGCGGGAATGATGATAAGTCCGCTCAAAAAGGCTATGCCGAGGTCAAACAGCTCTATCTGCTTTACCGATTTTTCAATGTTGTCCTCGCGCTTCAGGTACGCGCCGAAGGTTATCATGATACCGCTCGCAAGCGACAGGGAATAGAACATCTGTCCCGTTGCCGCAAGCACCGTCCTGAACGAGAATTTCGACCAGTCGGGAGTGAGATAGTATTTAACGCCCTCAAATGCGCCGGGGAGCGTCAGCGTGTATACAGCGACCGCTACCGCCAGCACCACCAGCGCAGGCATAAGAAAGCGGTTCGCTTTTTCAATGCCGTTCTTCACTCCGCAAAGAAGTATAGCCGCCGCCATCAGCAGAAACAGCGTCTGAAAGCCGACAGGCTCTAATGCCTGCGCGGTGTACTGCGCGAAAAAGCCCTCGCCTGCAACAAGCGCGCTCTTACCCGTCATATACATCACCGCGTATTTCAGCACCCAGCCGCCGATGACGCAGTAATACGGCAGGGTTATCAGTGTCACGACTGAGGTGATGATACCGATGAAGCCGCCGCGGCGGTCAAGGCTCTTGTAGGCTGTAAGGCTCGCTGCGGCTGTCTTTCTGCCGATGGATATCTCCATCGCCATTATCGGAAAGCCGAAGAGCAGCGTTACCGCTATATACACCAGCAGGAATATACCACCGCCGTACTCTGCCGCAAGAAACGGAAACCGCCAGATATTGCCCAGCCCCACCGCCGAGCCTGCCGCCGACAGCACAAATCCGAGCCTGTTTGAAAAAGTTGGTCTGCTCATGTTCTTAATTTCTCCGTTTTACGAATATGATATATCAGTAATGATATGTTTAATTTATCTCATATTCCGCGTTTTATACCGTTTTATTGACAAAAAGGCGTTTGTCTGCTATACTGGAAGTGTTGATTTGTTCGCAAGTGAGCAATAATATCTACGGTCAGGACGCGCAAATTTCTAACGGAGGCAGCAATGGCAGATTTCTTCATCGGCACAGATAACAGGCTGGAGCTTTTCGGCCCGCTTCATATCGCTATTTCTGTCTTTTTTGTGCTGCTTTATGTCGCGGTATTCGTGTTCAGGAAAAAGCTGAGAAAATTCGGGCATTTCAAAGTGATACGATATATCTCAGCCTCGCTTCTGCTCGCAAATATGCTGATACACTATCTGTCAAGGGTAATTTACGGTATCTGGAGCTTTGAGACAGACCTGCCGCTGCACCTGTGCTTCGTGGCAAATTTCTTCATGATATTCATACTGTACACCGACAATATCGGCGGTCTTTACAGGGTGATATATTTCTTCACGTTCATAGGTCCTCTTCCTGCGATGATATGGCCCGACCTTAACAGCTCCTACGACAGCTATATCTTCTATCAGTTCATTATCAGCCATCACATAATGCTGCTGATAAGCCTGTATTCGCTGTGCGTGCTGAGGTACGAAACAAAGGTGCGCTACTCGCTGCACACGCTGCTTTTCGGTAATATCGCAATAGGCGCTGTAATGCTGTTCAATATGCACTTCGGCACGAACTACATCATGATGGCAGAGCTTCCCGCGCAGCTTTACGAGATATACCCGTTCCTCGATATCCTGCCGCCGCTGGTGTGGCTGGAGCTTGTCGGAATAGCCGCGATATACGCCTCCTGCATACCAATGGTAATAGTGCAACGACTTGACAAAAAAGAAGCCTGAGATATTCTCAGGCTTTTAATGTTTATGCGGTTTTGAACATATCCTTGTGTCTTACAAGCAGCCACAGTCCGTAGCCCACCGACACCACAGTAAGGAATACCGTTATGATGATGAACATCTGCATATCTGCGACAGTTACGTTGAAAGCGCTGGACGCATTGACGATGAAGTGTGCCAGTATGCAGGGGATAAGGCTCTTTCCGACATAGAACACCACCGTGAAGCAGAAGCCTATCGCGCAGGCATATATCACCTGACAGATGGTTTCAAAGGCGATCTCGCCTCTGAACAGATTTACGATATGTCCGACGCCGAATGTAAGAGACGATACGATGATCGCGCTCTTTACGCCGCTCTTGCACATATAAACGAACAGCAGACCTCTGAAAATGATCTCCTCCACGATTCCTGCGATTCCCTTTGCGAAACCTGCAATAAGGCAATCAGTAAGCGATGGCTCGACAGTAACGCCGTTCCAGAAGTTGACGGAGCAGATAGCAAGCAGCGGAATAAAAAACAGAAATTCCTTGTAGCTTCCGTCAAAGCCGCAGAGTCCGTACTTCTTCATAAATCCGTTCTTTTTAATGAATACCACCAGCACCGCCAGCATAGCAATGCTGTAAAACAGCGTTATCAGATGAGGAATACCGATGCTCTCCGAAACGCTGTCCGCAACACTTACCCCGACAACGTGGAGGATTATCCACATCACCGCAAACCATATCTCGCTCTTATCGTAAAACTTTCTCATACATTACCGCCTTTCATCATACCTATAACGCCCATAAAGACATTCGTGAGGACGCCCGTGAAACGTCCCTCGTCATATTCCATTGAATTATTTGCAAGCAGGCTCGCTATGCCGTGGGCTGCAAGAAACAGCGACGCAAACGCCTCCCTGCTCTGCTCTGCCGTAATTTCCGCCTCCCGCTGCAGCACCTCAAACACAGGAGCCAGTTCCTCATCTCCAACTATCTCGTCGAAATCCTTGCCTGCGTACTTGTCGGACTGGAAAAGAAATCTGAACAGATGTCTTTCCTCCGCCGCGAAGCGTATATATCTGAGTCCTATGGCAAGCATAGGATCATCGGCAGCGCACTCCGCTGTCATGAGATACTCGCTGTGGTAGCTGTCCGCTGCGAGGTATATCTCCTCCGTCAGCTCCTCTACAGTGCTGAAACGGTACATCACAGGCTGCGTCGAGCAATGAAGCTCCTCGGCTATCCTGCGCACATTCAGCGCCTCTGCGCCCTCGCGCCTTATCAGCTGAAAGCCTGCTTCTACTATCATTTCCTTTGTTATCTGAGATTTTGGTGGCATTGGAGTCCTCCTTTTGTAACAGTTGTTATATAACGCTTGTTATTATATCATCAAAAACAGCATTTGTCAATACCTTTTTATCAAAAACTATTGCATTTATTGTAAATATGTGTTATTATTTTAACAGTACCATTTTAACGGAGGTGAATGTATGCAGATAGGCGTTTCAACCGCGTCGCTGTATCCCCTGCACGTCGAGGACGCTTTCAGGGAGCTTGCGGTTCGCGGAATAAAGACCATAGAGGTTTTTGCAAACTCTACCTGCGAGGGTCAGGAGCCGTATATCTCCATGATACGGGATATGGCTCAGGAAAACGACATCGGCATTCCCTCGTTCCACCCGTTCTCGTCACCGATGGAGTCGGTGTTCCTGTTCTCCACCTACGACCGCCGCGTTGAGGAGATGCTGACGCTGTACCGCGGCTTTTTCGAGAGCATGAAAAAGCTCGGTGCGAAGATATTCGTGCTGCACGGCGCGATATTAAGCAGCAAATGCACTCCCGAGCACTATGTAAAGCAATTCCGTATGCTCGCCGAGATAGGCAGGGAATACGGCGTGACAGTGGCTCAGGAGAACGTCTGCTACTGCCTTTCGGGAAACATCGATTTCCTGAAGATGATGAAAAAAGAGCTCGGCGAGTACGCGAATTTCGTGCTTGACCTGAAGCAGGCGCGCCGCAGCAAGGGCGATATCTTCGACTATGTTGATGCGCTCGGTGACAGGCTCATACACTGCCATGTGAGTGACGCGAATGCGGACAGCGACTGCCTGCCCGTAGGCAAGGGCGATTTCGATTTCAGGGAGCTTTACAAGCGCATGGGCGCATACGGCTTTGACGGCAGCTATATCGTGGAGCTCTACCGCCACAATTACGACGATTTTGACGAGCTTAAACAAAGCGCATATGACCTCGCGGAGATTTTCGGAAAATAGCAGGAAAATAAGGTCAAAAAAACGGGATATTTGTGTATTTCGTACTTGACATATCGATAAAAAAAGCATATAATAAATATGTTATTGTTTTAGCAAATAAAAGCGGTTTACCGCTACAAAAACAGGAGGCAAACTTATGAGTAGAGTTTACAACTTCAGCGCAGGCCCCGCTGTTCTTCCCGAGGAAGTCCTCAGAGAAGCAGCAGATGAAATGATGGACTACCGCGGAACAGGCATGTCCGTTATGGAGATGTCCCACCGTTCCAAGGCTTATGACGAGATCATCAAGGACGCAGAGAAGGATCTGCGCGATCTGATGAACATTCCCGACAACTACAAGGTACTGTTCCTGCAGGGCGGCGCTTCCCAGTTCTTCGCAGAGGTTCCCATGAACATGATGAAGAACAAGAAGGCAGCTTACATAATCACAGGTCAGTGGGCTAAGAAGGCTTGGCAGGAGGCTAAGATCTACGGTGAGGCTATCGACGTTGCTTCTTCCGCAGACAAGACCTTCTCCTACATTCCCGACTGCTCCGACCTCGATATCCCTGAGGACGCTGACTATGTATATATCTGCGAGAACAACACAATCTACGGCACAAAGTTCTGGCAGCTTCCCAACACAAAGGGCAAGGATCTCGTTTCCGACGTATCCTCCTGCTTCCTGTCTGAGCCCGTTGACGTAAGCAAGTATGCTGTTATCTACGGCGGCGTTCAGAAGAACGTAGGCCCCGCAGGCGTTGTTATCGCTATTATCCGTGAGGACCTCATCACAGACGACGTTCTCCCCGGCACTCCCACAATGCTCAAGTGGAAGACACAGGCTGACAACGACTCCCTGTACAACACACCTCCCTGCTACGGTATCTACATCTGCGGCAAGGTATTCAAGTGGATCAAGAAGATGGGCGGCCTTGAGGCTATGAAGGCTCACAACGAGAAGAAGGCTAAGATCCTGTATGATTTCCTCGACAACAGCAAGCTGTTCAAGGCTACTGTAAGAGCTGAGGATCGTTCTCTGATGAACGTTCCCTTCGTTACAGGCAACGAGGAGCTTGACGCTAAGTTCGTCAAGGAAGCAAAGGCTGCAGGCCTTGAGAACCTGAAGGGCCACCGTTCCGTTGGCGGTATGAGAGCTTCCATCTACAACGCTATGCCTATCGAGGGCGTTGAGGCTCTGGTAGCATTTATGAAGAAGTTCGAGGAAGAGAACGCATAAGTCGTACAATAAGCACGCACCTGCTGCGTCACATCGCCTTGACGTACACAAAGTACGCCTGCGGCGCTGTTCCTTGCATCTGCGCACTTCTTGCCCGACTTAAACAGCAATTTCTATCGATAACAAAATCAGTCCTGCGAAAGCAGGGCTGATTTCGGATTTAATTACATTACATAAGGAGAGATAACGATGTATAATATTCTTACACTCAATAAGATCGCTGCCTGCGGTACAGACCTCTTTGACAAGAGCAAGTACACATTCGGCGAGGATATGGCTGATCCCGATGCAGTGCTGGTACGTTCCGCTTCCATGCACGAGATGGAGCTTCCCGAGAACCTGCTCGCTATCGCAAGAGCAGGCGCAGGCACAAACAACATTCCGATCGACAAGTGCAGCGAGAAGGGTATCGTAGTATTCAATACTCCCGGCGCTAACGCAAATGCTGTTAAGGAGCTGGTTATCTGCGGTCTGTTCATGGCTTCCAGAAAGGTTGCAGCTTCCATGGACTGGCTCAAGACACTTAAAGGTGAGGGCGACAACGTAGGCAAGCTCGTAGAAAAGGGCAAGGCACAGTTCGCAGGTCCCGAGATCAAGGGCAAGAAGCTCGGCGTTATCGGCCTCGGCGCTATCGGCGCACTGGTTGCTAATGCAGCTGTTGACCTCGGTATGGAAGTATACGGCGCAGACCCCTTCCTCTCCATCGACGGTGCTATCCACCTCTCCAAGAGAGTTCACTATGTAAAGAGCAACAAGGAGATCTTCGAGCAGTGCGATTACATCACTCTGCACGCTCCCGCTACTGCTGAGACAAAGGGCATGATCAATGCTGAGACCATCGCTACAATGAAGAAGAACGTTCGTATCCTGAACTTCGCAAGAGCTGACCTGGTTGACAGCAAGGCTATCATCGACGCTCTCGCAAACGGCGGTATGGCAGCTTACGTTACAGACTTCGTTACAGATGACCTCATCGGTATCGACGGCGTAACAGCAATGCCTCACCTCGGCGCTTCCTCTCCCGAGTCCGAAGACAACTGCGCTATCATGGCAGTTAACGAGATCAAGGCTTACCTCGAGAACGGCGACATCATCAACTCCGTAAACTTCCCCAATGTTTCCATTCCCATGACAGGCGACGCTAAGATCTGTATCCTGCACAAGAACGTTGAGGGTATCATCAACAACTACACAGCAGCAGTTTCCGCAGCAGGCCTCAACATCGAGAACATGGTATGCAAGTCCAGAAAGGACCTTGCTTACACAGTTCTTGACGTAACAGGCGGCACAGACGGTATCGAGACCTCTCTGAAGGGCATCGCAGACGTTATCGCTGTAAGAGTTATCAAGTAAAACGCTGGGGCGAACGATGTTCGCCCCATTTTAATTATTGCATAATCGTAGGGGCGGATTCAATATCCGCCCTTTCTCATATATAATTTAAAGGGCGGAAATGGATTCCGCCCCTACTTTTTTATCAAGCCACGCTCTTTTTGCGTGCAGCTTTCTTCACCAGTACATTTATAACTATAGCAATCGCAATGAGCAGAGCTCCTGCGGAGGCTGCAATAATGCCGATAGTAAACAGCTGCGAGAGCAATGTTTCCTTAACTATCGGAACAGCAACGCTTGTAATTACCGCGTAGTTGAAGCCTGTCATGCTTACGATAGTATCAGCAAGCAGGTTCAGCGCGATGAATATTCCGCCCGAAAGGAGCGCACAGACACCAAAGGTCATGAGCGGCGAGAACCAGCTCTTGCAGATAAGACCTACGATCACTGCAAACAGCACAGCAAGACCAAGTGTGCCAAAGATAGCAACATACGACAGCAGCATTGAGGTTATCGAGCCATAGCCGTTAAGTGCGTTCTGCGGATTTATGCCTTCTATGAGGCTCTCATTGTCCTCGAGCGCGTCGTCCAGCTCATTTTCATGTATAACAAACGGAACTCCGCAGATATCCGATACCTTGTCGATGTTGTCGTAGATGAGCTCCTTTATCTTATCGGTGCTGATAACATTACGGCTCTCATTTGTCAGCAGGTAATGCTCATACGCCTCGACAACATCGCCGAGCTGCTCCATTACTCTTGCCTCTGCCGCGATCTCGCGTAGCTGTCTGTACGACACCTCACCGTCAGCCAGTATAGTCACAAGCTCACTGAGCTTGGTGTCTTCCTTGATGTCATCGGGATCA
>JAZNWG010000198.1:0-8715 GCA_045593225.1 Oscillospiraceae bacterium | reverse complement strand
CTAATGCAGCTGCCGAAGCTCCCGCAGAGCCCGAGCCCGCTCCTGCACCCACTGAAACCAGCGGCGGTATGATGTCCGAGGATGCTATCGCTGCACTGCTTGCTGCTAACGCAGCAGCTGAAGCTCCTGCTGAGCCCGAGCCTGCTCCTGCACCTGCCGAAACAAGCGGCGGCAAGATGTCGCAGGACGATATCGCAGCGCTGTTCGCTGCAAATGCAGCAGCTGAAGCTCCTGCCGAGCCCGAACCTGCGCCTGCTCCAACAAGCGGCGGAAATATGTCGGAAGAGGCTATCGCTGCACTGCTTAGCAGCATGCAAGATGAGGCCAACAAATAATTTCACTTGTTAAACACATTTCGTTTACATAATCGTGAAACAATTCTGTTAGAATGATAATGCAGAATCATATCTACTGTCATTCTGAAAGGAATTTAATTATACATCATGTTAAATAGCAAGAAAAAACAACAAAAAGTAAACTCCGATCTGGAGCCTGTCACACAGCTTATCCCTGCAAGTGCACAGCAGCAAATGCTTGATCAGATCTATGAATTCATGGAGCTCGAGCATCTATATGAATCTGCTATCCGGGAAGTAAAGACTAAGCTCGAGATACTTGACAGCGAGTTCAAGACCAAATACGACTACAATCCTATCCACCATATCGAGGACAGACTGAAATCGCCACAGAGCATTCTCGGAAAGCTCCAGCGCAAGGGCCTTACGTTCAGCAGCAAAAATGCACGTTCTGCGCTGAACGATATCGCAGGCGTAAGAGTTATCTGTAATTATATAGAGGATATCTACTCGGTTGCCGATTTTCTGACAAAGCAGGACGACGTCACTCTGATAACCACCAAGGATTATATCAAAAACCCAAAGCCCAACGGCTATCGCAGCCTTCATCTTGTTATCGAAACGCCTGTTTTCCTGTCTGACGGCAAGGAGATAGTGAATGTTGAGGTGCAGATACGCACTATTGCAATGGACTTCTGGGCAAGCCTTGAGCATCAGCTGAAATACAAGACAGACAGTGAAGTTTCTGCAGATCTTGCGCAGCAGCTTAAAGAGTGTGCAGAGACTATTGCCACTACTGACCTGAAAATGCAGAGCGTGTATAAAGCGCTTAAAGAAATTGATTGATAAAGGCTCTTAGGCATTTCTGATAAATCAAGTCAGAAATGCCTTTTTTGTAAATCGGGAGGTATAACGCTATGATAAAACCACAAATGATTATTTTCGACTATGGTCACACCATTCTGCATGAACCTCATCACAGTGCAGAGAATGGCAATAAAGCGATTTACGAATACATAAAAGATAATCCCGATAATATAACATTTGAAGCCTTTAATAAAACCTGCCTTGAAATGTTTTCGGAAATAAAAGCACAGCGTGGAACGCTTGAAATCCATGAGCACCATTTCCTGAAGCTTTTATATGACTATCTGAACATAACGCTTTCCGTATCGATCGCAGAAGCCGAACGCATTATCTGGAATGGTATCTCAGAGGGGGCGGTCATGCCATTTGCCGCCGAAATGCTGGACTACCTTAACAATAACGGTATACGTACAGCTGTAATCAGCAATCTGAACTGGTCAGAGGCAGCTCTTTCCGAAAGAATAAACAGACTTCTTCCAAATAACAGGTTTGAATTTATTCTTGCTTCTAGCGAGTATTTGTTCAAAAAGCCACACCCGTATATGTTTGAGATCGCACTCAAAAAGGCCAGGCTCTCCGCGGATAAGGTATGGTTTTGCGGCGATAGCATCTATTGCGACATAAACGGCGCCCATAGTGTTGGAATGTTCCCCGTTTTATACGAAGGCTCTACAAAAGAGGAAAATCCCTCTGTTCGCGATAACGAGGATATTGAAATCAATTTTGATCATTTGCACATTCATCATTGGCGTGAAATGATCGACGCTTTACAGCAAATCAGATAAAACACAAAGTCCACTTGATCGTGGACTTTAGTTTTTTTATAACATCATTATTTTATCTTATCTGAGCGTCAATATCGCCATTGTATGCCGATACTATCTTTATTTCAAGACGATGCGGCAGGCAGATTATCGGTACTACGGACGAATTAGTGGCTCCTGTATTGACGCATACCTTGTCGGGGCAGTCCGCAGCCTTCACCGAGATGCTACCGTTTTCTATCAGAATATCATTATAGCCGTACTCCGTAGTAAGCGAAAAGCTCTGCTCCTGTGAAAGCTTTTCGGTCCGCACCAAGGCTCCGTCTACATATATCTCTGCAACAGGATCAGCTACAGACGTCTGCTTCATAAGCAGAAAAGCAACGATACCCCCGATGCAGATGATCGCCAGTAACACAGACGTTAGTATCAGTTTTTTATTCATATTAACTCCTCAAAAATATCCGCCCCGTTAAAGGGCGGATATTTTGTTATTTCCCAATTATCGTATCAAGCTTCCAGCTACCGTTTTCATAAAGGAATCTTACATCTACAACACGATATGCAACTGTACCGCAGATGTTTCCTATCCTGATATAAAGCTTTCCTTCAGCGGTCGTGCCGTCATTGCTGCTTATCACAAGCTCTGTCTTTGCTGCTTGTATCTTGCCAAGACCGCCATTGTTATAGTTCAGTAATCCTGACGAAGATATTCCGCATAGCTTTTTCAGCTGAGCCACCGCGTTTTCAGTATAGAACACCGACAGGGTCTCACAAAGGATCTCTGGCTTCTTAATGCCCGCTTCCTTGCAGCTCGTCAGCGCCAGGACATTGTTTGCGCCGATAGCGCCATTCATTACCTCGGAAAGCTCTGACGTACACTGTGACTCTATCTTGCCCCACGCAAGAACAGAAGCCATATTCTTTTCGCTGTATACGCTCTCGGTTATCCTGACGCCTTCGTCGGTAACCGATGCCACATAGCTCGAAGACATGCTCTTATTCCAGTCGATCTTAGCGAGCTCAGCGATATCAGTAGCGCGGACTATCTCGCCATTTGCAATGGTATACACACCGTCTTCTGTATAGAAGGAGTGCTTGCTTGCTCCGAACACAATAGTCTCGTCGAAATAATCAGTCACAATAAAGCTTTCGGTTGCAGGATCGAATATTTCTATCCTGCCCGTAACAGCTGTATCGGAAGGCATTATCACGCCATGGGTAAATGCGTAATTCTTGCTGATCACAGGCCTGTTGTCGTAGGTGTTGATTATCCTGGACTCGTCTGTGCAAACATCAACAGCATAGATCTGTGTAAGCGAAGCATCGTTTACAGCGAGGTATACCGTGCTGCCATGATAGCCGAGCAGCGACACCTTCGCAGTCGTATGGAACGGCTCGTTGATGTATTCTGCCTCTGTGCTGCTGAGCGCCAATGCCGCAATATAATACTCGCCCTGCTGCTTAACGTTGAGGATAAGGATCTCTGCGTCCTCGTTATAGCCTACGCCTGCCAGAGTTCCCTCCATTACGGTGTCCTCTGCCTTCAGATCAAACGCCGACCTGGAGTTTGCGTCAACCAGCCACAGCTTGTTTCTCATGCCGTTTTCGCCTATACCCGAAACGATCAGTCTGCCGCCGTCATCGTCTATCCAGTGAACAACAGCGCCGCTGCATTCTACTGTCAGGACAGGCATCTCGCTGCCGGCATAGAAGCCATACAGCTCAAACTCATCTTCGGTTATCGCAAAGAATATATCATCGGTCACGAAGTATGCACTCTGCACCCCGTTAAGCTTAGTTTCATAAACATATGTCTCGGGGTCAACAGGAAGGATCACTCCCTCGGGCAGAACAGGTGCGGAAGGAGCCTCAGGCTCATCTGCCTCTACTGTTACATCAGGAGCCTCAGCAGACTCGGTAGATTCTACTGTTTCATCAGTCTCAACAGACTCTGTAGACTCAACGGTTTCTGTGTCTATAGCCTCAGTGCTTTCAGAAGGCTCTGTGCTCTCAGCAGTTTCTGTGCTTTCGGTCTCGTCGGGAACAGTATTTCCCTCTTCGTTCGGGATAACGATCACTGCGTTATCGCCTGTTGCGGACTGCTCCGGAATATCATAGATGTCATCAGGGTCCACATTGGGTATCACCGCCTCGACGGTTTCAACCTCGTCGGGATTCATCGGAACAGCTGTATCAAAATCAGCCTCAGACATCAACTCAACAAGGAATATCTCGGGAGCGTTCTGAAGCTGCGACATAGCCGAGCCTGCGCACTGTATGCACAGCGCGGATATGCTGTACTCGCCGCCAAAAATATCAGCAACCTGATCGTTGCCCGAAACCTTGCTGCCGTCAGCAAGATATACGGCCTTTACAGGTATATTTACATCGGTGTATTCAGCAATAATAGCCTTTGCCTCTGCGGAATCGAGCGGCTGCGTAAATGTTACCAGAACATCGTGGATAGCCTCGCTGTTCTGCTCCTTGCTCTGCTGCTCGATAGCGTATCTTACGCGCTCGGACGAGGACAGCGCAGACAGCGACAGCGATCCTGTATCAACAAGGTCGACACCGCCCTTCCCGCCCAGCATGCTGAACGCAAGCGTTCCGCAAGCTACCGTACAGGCCGCAACGGCTGCAGTAAAGCCTATTGCTATCGGGGAGATCTTCTGCTTTGCATATTTGCCTTTTTTAGCATTTGTTCTGATCTTTTCAACGTCAAATGAATATTCACTCATAAGCTCTTTGTAAAAATCGTGCTTATTCACAAAGCATAACCTCCCTTCTGAAAATTTGTTTTGATATAGTATATGTCAGATATTGAATTTCTTCTTCTGACGTTCAATAGTGCGATATAGCTTGGTCTTTACCGTGGAAAGCTTCAGATCAAGCGCGTTTGCGATCTCGTCCAGCTTCATGTCGCAGACGAAATGCATATAGAATATCTTTCCGACTGTTTCATCATCGGACATGATATCCTCGAATATCTGCTTTGCCAGTATCTTGTCGGACATAACGTCCTCAAGGCGCTTCTGATCGCGTGAAAGCTCCGCCTCAAGTGAAGCCGACTGCTCCTCGTCGAAATCGGACATGTTGAGAACCTTTTCCTTGCGCTTCATAAAGCCCGAGAAAAAGCTCTTGCACTCAAACTTTGCTATGTTTATAACGAATGCCTCAGCATTGTCGATATCCTCACAGCCCTTGTCCTTCAGCCTCTTGTAAAAGCGGGTATAAACGTTCTGGACGATGTCCTCAGCGTCCTGAAAACGTGCCGCGTGGCTCACAACAAAGCGCGAAACGGACTCAAACGTCTCGGCATACACGGTGTCAAAATAGCTGTCGATGTCATTGTTTTCCACGCGGATCTCACCTCACTTATCCGCCTACACTTTAGAAGTCAGCGGTTTTTTTGAAAAAGTTTCAGATTTTTTTAAGAAATTTATACAATCTGTTGTTTACTGTTTGTATAAATACTTGCTTTTTTTCGGTTTAGTCATTACAGGGCGTGATATCCCCGCCAAAGCACATACATTTTAATTATACACATTATGTGCATATTTGTCAAATGCACTCCAAGGAAAAAAGCCCCTAATAATAAAACAGGAACTGGCGGTAAAAAGTGACATAAAAACGCAAAATTCCACAAAATGAACAAAACCCTGCTTCACTGAAACAGGGTTTTTGATAGTATTATTTATTCATCCACTGGCCCACCATCTTCGGGTCTATCCTGCCGTCCCAGTTCCGGATGTCCTCCTTGCTGAAGGTCATGCCTTTGAGGGAGTTGATATCAACGCCCCATGCGTCCAGCATAGACTGGTCGATATTGAGCTTTGCAAGGAACTCGTCATCTACAACGCCGTCCCAGCCTTCAAGCACAGCAGGGTCTATCTGAAAAGCAAAATCGTCAAATCCTCCGTTGTCAGGCTGTTCAAGATCGGTGGTGAAAAGTCCGCTTCCGTCAGCCATCACAACATCGCCCATCGCGATACCGTCGCGTATCTCAGTAAATCCACCATAGCTCACACCGACAGTTACGGGAAGTCTGTAGCGCTCCTCACCGTCAACTATAGTAACAGAAGTGCTGGTGCCTGTTGATCTTACTGCCGCATCGGGGACCGCAAGAACATTCTTTTTCTCTGTTGTAAGATACACCGTAGCCCAGCCTGCTTTGACAGCGAGAGGATTCTCCTCTATGATCTTTTCAATAACGCCGTCGCCAAGCTTGAATACCGCGCGCTTTGCCGCCGAGCCGCTGGCTGTCGCAGGAGCAACATCAGGAGCCATAACAACAGTAGCATCATACTCTATGCCGTCAAGCTTTACCTTAACGCTCTGACCGAAATGGAATTTGCTCGCATCGCCGCCGTCGATGTATATCTCGATCTTATCCTCGGGCGCTATAGAACAGCAAACGTCGCCGCCTGTGATCTGAGCGCCTGCACTGGCACGGTTTATTCCTGTAATAACTCCGTCGTAAGGTGCGCGGATAATGTAGCTCTCCTTTTCTTCAAGCATCATATCGAGCCTGCTCTGCTCCAGCTGATACTGGAGGATAGCGCTCTGTCCGCCCGAAAGCGATGCCGCATAAGCGGTATTCACAATGGTCTGCTGATTGCTGATCTCGTAGTCAAGATCGGCAGAGTCAAGCTCCGCCAGAACCTCACCCTCAGTAACCGCTCTTCCCTTTACCGCAGAATAGGTTATCACCTGCGCGTCTGCGGGATAATACAGATTGTCGGCATAAGGATAGCCTACAGTTGCGCCCATGCTCTCCACCTGAACGATGTCCATATACTGAGCCACTGCGACTTCATAGCTTATCTCCTGTGCACCGTAGATGGGGAGCTTTATCTCCTCTTCCGCAGCATTATTGCCGCTGCAGCCTGTTGCCGCACAAGTGATCACGCTGAGCGCCATCAACAGCGCTGCTGCTCTTCTGATCATAATTAGTCCTCTCTGTTAAGCGTTCCTCTCGAGTCTCCGGATAGCTTCTATGCACATTCTGCCGTTGTGGTAAGGGCACTTCCAGGGGTCTACCACAGGCTTGAATGCTGCGAATTTGCCGTTTTCGTCAAGCTGAGAATGCCACTCACCGCCCTCGCGGTCGTCAATGATATTGTTCTTGGTGTATTCCCAGACATTAGACGCGATATCAAGGTATTCGGCGTCGCCGTAGCCTCTCTCATAAGCATTGAGGAAGCCGACGATAGTTTCAGCCTGTACCCACCAGATGCGCCAGGTATTTACCTTGTCGTTCTCGCGCTCGTTGAGCAGCGAGCCTGTCTCCTTGTGGTAAGCGATATCCGCGATGTTGCGGACGATGCGCTTGTTCATCGCTGCGAACTTCTCGGATATCTCCTTGTCACCGATAACATCACATGCACGGTCGATAAGCCATGTAGCCTCGATATCGTGGCCGTAGGAGTGGATATCTCCGATAACGTCCATGTTCTTATCAAAGAACACCAGCAGCTTGTTGCCGCTTTCGTCAAATATCTTGTTATAAGTAAGCTCCAGCTGGAATTTAAGGCGCTCCAGCACCTTTTCATCCTTGTCCGCAAGGTAGAGCTCTGTATAAGCCTCCATGAGGTGGAGTGTGGTATTCATTGTCTTGTCTGCCATCAGGCCATTTTCGGAAAGCTCGTCATTCGCAAGCTCCGATGTCCAGTCGCGGGAAAGCTTCTCGAGGTATGCAACATCGTCGGTAGCGTGCTTTTCTATAAGCTCCACAACGTCGTACGCAAGCTTCAGTGCGTCCTTGTCGCCGCACGCTCTGTAATAGCTTGACAGCGCATAAACGAAAAATGCCTGGCAGTATGTATGCTTGATATCGTCCTTAACGGTGCCGTCTGCATTCATGCTCCAGTATACGCCGCCATACTCCTTATCAACACACTTTTCTGTAAGGAACTTGTATGCGTGCTTTGCATTATCAAGCAGAGCCTCGTCCTTTAAAAGCATATATGCATTGGAGTAGAACCAGAGTATACGCGAATGAAGTATTACGCCCTTTTCGCCGTTCTTATCAATGTTCAGCGCGCTGTCCATAAAGCCTGTAAAGCCGCCGTTTTCGTCATCGCGAAGCTTGTTCCAGAAAGGGATTATGTCCTCTGTAAGCTCTTTTCTGAATTCTGTTGAGTTCATGTCGTTCACCTTTATCAGCAATACCGCAGCGCACTGTTGCCGCTGCGGTATCGGTCTTGTTTTTTATGCGTTGTCCTGAGGCTTGCTTACCTTGCGCACCTTTACAGGGATAGTAAGCACCATCTTTACAGTCTCCTCCTGAATGGTCGCGATCATATCATCGAACATTGCAAAACCCTCAAATCGGTACTCTACAACGGGATCCTTCTGAGCAAAGCCGCGCAGATAGATACCGCGCTTGAGCTCTTCCATAGCGTCGATGTGATCCATCCAGTGCTTGTCTACAGTCTTAAGCAGGCAGATACGCTCAACCTCTCTCATAGCCTCACTGCCCATGTCAGCTTCTCTTGTTCTGAAGATAAGGTCAGCACGCTCCTTGATGAAGTTTGTAACGTCCTTCTTGGAAACGGTATTCAGCTCCTCTGTAGAGTAGCGCAGATCGCTGTCCATAAGGAACAGGTTCATATAATGTGCGCGCAGACCGTCAAGGTTCCAGTTCTCTGCGATACTGTCAGCGCAGTACATATTTACATTTGCCTCGATGCTGTCGTTCATCATCTTCTGGATATTCTCGCTGATATCCTCACCGTCAAGCACTCTTGTGCGCTCGGTGTAGATGGTAAGTCGGAGGCCAAGCG
>JAZNWG010000197.1:0-5270 GCA_045593225.1 Oscillospiraceae bacterium | reverse complement strand
AGAGCATTTCTTGAGACTATCGGCGACTGCGTTGTAGTGGTTGACGATGACGATATTATCAAGGTGCACGTTCACTCCAACCACCCCGGTAAGGCTATCGAGGAGGGCCTGAAGTTCGGTGAGCTCACCAAGATGAAGATCGAAAATATGCGTGAGCAGCACAATAATATCATCAAGGCTGATGAGGCCCAGCAGAACAACAGAAAGGCTCCTGTAAAGCCTGAGAAGGATATGGGCTTTGTTGCGGTAGCGGCAGGCGCAGGACTTGAGTCGCTGTTCCGTGATCTCGGTGTTGACAATGTCGTTCGCGGCGGTCAGACCATGAATCCCTCCACAGAGGACATTCTTGAGGCTATCGGCCAGACTCCCGCACACAATGTATTCGTGCTTCCCAACAACAAGAACATCATAATGGCTGCAGAGCAGGCTGTAAAGCTTGCTGACAGAAACGTATGCGTTCTGCAGACGAGAACTATCCCTCAGGGAATCACTGCTATGATGTCATTCGATCCCGACGCTGATTTCGTTCAGAACAGAAGCGGCATGACTGAGGCTATGGGCAATGTTCAGAGTGGTCAGATCACATTTGCAGTACGCGACAGCGAGTACGACGGCCATAAGATCAAGCAGGGCGAGATACTTGCAATGGATAACGGCAAGATCGTGTTCACAGAGACCGATGTTACAAAGTCGCTTGTAAAGCTCACGAAGCGCCTTGTTACCTCCTCCAGCAGCTATATCACAGTTATCTACGGCTCTGATGTGAGCGATGAGGACGCAGAGGCGGCATACGAGAAGCTGCGCTCCAAGATCAGCGATAACATTGACATCGTGCTGGTAAACGGCGGACAGCCTGTATATTACTATATCATTTCCGTAGAATAAGCCTTGCGAAAGGTGCTTTGATGGATATAACATATCTTAAGGGCGTTGGTCCTAAAAGAGCAGAATTATATAAAAAAATAGGCGTGGAAACGGTGGAGCAGCTGGTAGAGTTATACCCTCGTGATTATGTTGATTTCACCGCGCCGCGCTCCATTGCACAGGTGCAGCCCGGCGAGGTCTGCGCCTTTCGTGCGTTTGTGGCAAGGAAGATATCGCCCTTCAGCGAGTATGCGAGAATGGCGATATACAAGGCTGTGCTGACTGATGAAACAGGCAGCATAACAGCTGTTTTCTTCAATGCGAAATACACCTTTGAAAAGCTCCGCGAGAACGAGGAATACCTGTTTTACGGCAAGATCACAGGCGATCTTATCGGACTTCAGGTATCATCACCTATGTTTGTCGGATTAAACGAGGGCGGACTGCTTCCGAAGTATCCTCTTACCGCAGGACTTACCAACAACATGGTGTCGCAGAATATGAAGACCGCGCTCGCTATGGTGAAGCAGCAGGAGGCGCTCCCTGCCCATATCAGGGAGAGATACTCGCTGCTGACAAAAGCCGAGGCAGTTCAGAAGATTCACTTCCCGAAGAGCCGCGAGGAGTATACCGAGGCAAGACGCGCGCTTGTTTTTGAGGAGCTGCTGACATTGAAGCTCGGGCTTTCGCTCATGCGCAGCCGCGGCAGGACGCTGAGCGGCGCAGTAATGAGCGAAAAGAGCCTTGAACCGTTTTATAAGGCATTGCCATTCGAGCCGACAGGCGCACAGCAGCGCGCGGTAGCTGACTGCATGACGGATATGCAGCGTATCTATCCGATGAACAGGCTGCTTCAGGGTGATGTTGGCAGCGGCAAGACGCTGGTTGCAGCGGCAGCGGCTTATTTTTCGTATCTCAACGGCTTTCAGACGCTTGTAATGGCGCCTACAGAGGTGCTTGCAAGGCAGCATTATGCGACGTTTGAGAAAATGCTCGGAGCGCTCGGTGTACGGGTGCAGCTGCTTTCGGGAAGCCTTACTGCAAAGCAGAAAAAGGACGTGCGCGAGGCTGCCGAAAACGGCGATATCGATGTGCTGGTAGGCACTCAGGCGCTTATACAAAAGACCTCGGTCACAAAGAAAACAGGGCTTGTAATAGTTGATGAGCAGCACCGCTTCGGAGTTGCGCAGCGCTCGGCGCTTGCGGAAAAGGGTGCTGCGCCGCATATACTGGCTATGTCCGCAACTCCTATCCCGAGGACGCTTGCGCTTATCGTCTACGGCGACCTTGATGTTTCGGTGCTGAACGAAATGCCGAAGGGCAGGATCCCGATAAAGACCTATGCGGTAGACACTTCTTTCAGACCGAGGATATATAATTTCATAAAAAAGCATATTGCCGAGGGCAGGCAGGCGTATATCGTGTGTCCGCTCGTTGAGGAGAGCGAGAGCTCACGCAGCGAAAAGGCGAGCGCTATCGAATACTACAACAGGCTTTGCGAGAATGAATTCCGCGATATCCCTGCCGGACTTCTCTACGGCAAGATGAAACAGGCCGATAAGGACGAGGTAATGCGCAGGTTTCATGCCAATGAGCTTAAGCTGCTTGTTTCGACTACCGTTATCGAGGTAGGAATAGACGTTCCGAATGCGAATGTAATGCTTATCGAGAATGCGGAGCAGTTCGGACTTTCGCAGCTGCATCAGCTGCGCGGACGAGTCGGCAGAGGCTCGGAGCAGAGCTATTGCGTGCTTATGACGGACAACGGCAGCGAGTACACAAAGGCGCGCACCGACGCAATGGTAAAGACAACGGACGGCTTTGAGATAGCAAGGCAGGACCTTGCACTTCGTGGCCCCGGTAACTTCTTCGGCAGGCAGCAGCACGGACTTCCGCCGATGAAGGTCGCGGATATCGCGGACGACGCAGAGGTGCTGTACGAGGTGGACGAGCTTTCGCAGCGGCTGCTGTCCGATGACGAAAAGCTCCAGAAGCCCGAAAATGCAGAGCTTCGCAGGAATGTTGAAAGACTTTTCGGGCAAAATGATATATATGGGTGGAACTGATGACGGCAAAAGAATTGCTTCGGAAAATATCCGCGGAATACAGTGGTATCCTCGGAGAAAAGCTTGTGGGAATATACGCTCACGGCTCGCTTGCCTTCGGGTGCTATAATGAAAAGACGAGCGATATCGACTTCATCGCAGTGGTGAAACAGCCGCTTTACGCAGAGGAAAAGACTGCACTTGTGAAAGTGCTTCAGGAGCTTGAAAAATACGCTCCCGAAAAAGGCTTTGAGATGAGTGTTGTGATGTCGGAGCACTGCAAAAATTTTGTTTATCCCACACCGTTCCAGCTGCATTATTCCATAGCTTACCGTGATGACGCGCTGAACGATACCGAGAGCTTTGCCCAGCGTATGCACGGAAAGGATCATGACCTTGCGGCGCATTTTACGGTAATACGCGAGGTCGGCTTTTCGGTATGCGGAAAGGCGATATCTGAGGTATTCGGTGAGGTTCCGCGTGAGTGCTATCTCGACAGTATAACGCGCGATATTGAGGACGCAGCCGAGCTTATCGAATACAATCCTGTGTACTACACACTTAATCTATGCCGCGTGTTGGCATATAAGCGCGGCGCGGGCGTGCTTTCGAAGGTGCAGGGCGCACAGTGGGCGGACGGAAATATCCCGCCTGTGTTCGCAGCTGTTGCGAATGAAGCGCTGAACAGCTATCGCACGGGCGAGCCTTTTCCCGAAGATATGCCGATAGCAGCGTTTGCGGAATACATGCTTAGTGAGATCAACAGTTAAAGGGGAGTAAAAAATGTCACAGCAGGAGCTTGAAATTAAAATGGAGCGTTGGCGTTATCCGCGCTTTTTCACAGAAAATATATCGGACACCACAGCTGTGCTTTCGGGCGAGGACTCAAAGCACGCGGTGCAGGTGCTTCGCATGAGAGAGGGCGACTATGCCGTTATCTGCGACGGAAAGGGCATGGACTATCTCGGACAGCTGTCTGAATCGGGTAGTGAATGCGTGTTTGACCTTATCGAAAAAACAAAAAACGAGGCCGAGCCGAGTGTTCGTCTGCGCCTTTTTCAGGCAATGCCGAAAAGCGACAAGATGGAGTTTATCGTGCAGAAGGCTGTCGAGTGCGGCGCATGTGAAATAATCCCGTTCTTCTCGAAACGCTGCGTTTCGAGACCTGATAAAAAGCAGCTTGCAAAAAAGACCGAGCGCTATCGCCGCATAGCCTACGAGGCCGCAAAGCAGTGCGGCAGAGGAATGATCCCCGAGGTGCGCGAGGCAGTAGAATTTTCCGCGCTGTTTGATATGTTAGGTGAAGATAATACGGGCATACTGTTCTATGAGTGCGCAGAGCTTCCGCTTTCCAAGGCTGTATCGGAATATAAGCAGAATATAGATATCGTCATAGGCAGCGAGGGTGGCTTTGAGCAGAGCGAGGCTGCGGCACTGGCGGAGCATGGGTTTATTCCCGTTTCGCTCGGTAAACGTATCCTGAGGTGTGAAACAGCTCCCATAGCAGCAATTTCGGTTTTGATGAATGTTACAGGAAATATGTGATTTTTTTATAGGAAATAACCAAAATTTGTACTGATGTATTGCAAAAATTCGTAAAAAGGTATATACTATATGATGTAGATTTACTCTATGAATATTAGGAGGATTTTATATATGGCTAAAGGATTTGGCATTGCGCTGGTAGGTCTGCTCGCTGTTGCGGGCGGTGTTGCTGCCGCTGCATATCTTACAAAGAAGAAGCTCGACAAGGAAAATGAGGCTGACTACTACGATGAGTGGGACGATGCTGAGTGGCTTGACGATGAGGATTTTGACTTCGACGACGCTGATGAGTGCATTTCTGACACTGCTGCTGAAACAGCTGCTATCATTGCAGAGGTAAACAAGCAGAACGATGAGCTTATCGAGGAAGACGGCGATGCTCCCGAGGATTCCGAGGGTCAGCTTTAATCTCAAAGCTTCAAGCGGGGCGTGCATTAGTATGTCCGCAAAATAGAAGTTTTTAATCCCGCCGTTTTACGACTGCGGGATTAACTGTTTATTGTAAAAGGCGGAACTGCCAGGGCGGCTCGCTTTGCATGACCCTGTTTTTATGTGTTTCGGAGGTATTATGAAAAAAAGTATTTTTTGCGTGCTGTTGGGCTGCTGTCTGCTTATGACAGGCTGCGGTGGCAGTACGGACAGCGATACGACCGTGCAGGGAGAGGCTACTACTGCGTCGACTTCTGCTACTGAGCAGACCTCTGCTGCCGAGGAAAGTGAGCCTGAGACAACAACTGTCGCAACTGGGGAGAGTGAGCCCACTGAGGTAACGATCGCTCAGAGCGAGCCAGCTGAAAGCGATGTTGAGATCGAGGT
>JAZNWG010000196.1:0-2201 GCA_045593225.1 Oscillospiraceae bacterium | reverse complement strand
GCTTCCCGCAAGAGAAAGTAATTGACTATTTTACTTAGATAGTTAAACACTAATCGCACCCCCGACCTTGTCGGGGGTGTTTCATTTTGAAAAAATTTTCGTTATGGATAGATTTTCTATTGACAAATGACAACAAATGATATATAATAAATGAAGTGAAATTTACGAAAATCAAAGCACCTTTAAGGCGGCACTGAGAGGTCGGCAAGGTATGGATGTTTTCGTTCCGTTCGCTATAGCCATAGCTATAACTATATGATCGGAAAATACGAAATCTTCAGCCTGTCACCTTACAGTGACAGGCTTTTTTGTTGCTGAAATATTTTTGTTAAAATATAAGGAAAGGGAGTGAGCGTGCCGTGTGCTGCACCAAAGGACTTGTAGTAAAGGCTGAAATACTTGATGAAAGCGCGATCGCAAGGGCTGTTACCCGCATTTCGTTCGAGATACTTGAACGTAACAAGGGTACTGAGGGTCTTTGTCTGATCGGGCTTTTTTCGCGCGGCGCGGTGCTTGCAAAGCGCATCGCAGCAAAGATCGCAGAGGTAGAGGGCAGCGAGGTGCCTGTTGGACTGCTTGATATCACACCCTTCCGTGACGATAAACCCAAGACCGATATCCCCGATAACAGCGAGATACCGTTTGATATCAAGGATAAACGGGTAATTATAGTAGATGACGTTATCTTTACAGGGCGCTCGGTGAGAGCGGCGATAGACGCACTGATGTCGAGAGGCAGACCTAAGCTCATACAGCTTGCAACGCTTATCGACAGGGGACACAGGGAGCTGCCGATGAGGGCTGACTACATCGGAAAGAATCTCCCCACCTCGCACGAGGAAACGGTCAAGGTAATGGTGAACGAGATAGACGGCTGCGAGAAGGTGGTCATCTACGGCGCTTCGGAATAATGCTCGTAAACAATGGCTTTTAAGATATAGTTGGAGGACGACATGGTTTTATTTCTGAAAAACGGTTATGTAGTGGACAGTGCCAACAATTTCGAGGGTAAGGCTGACATTGTCATCAAGGACGGCGAGATCTTCAAGATAGGAAAGCGCCTCAGCTGTGCAAAGGCTGACCGCACTATTGACTGCAAGGGTCTGACTGTTATTCCCGGAATATGCGATATGCATGTGCATTTCCGTGATCCCGGCCAGACACACAAGGAGGATATCATCACAGGCGGCGAGGCGGCTGTGGCAGGCGGCGTTACTGCGGTAGCGTGTATGCCGAACACTGTTCCCACTGTTGACAACGCTGAAACTGTAAAGTATATCATAGAGAAGGCAAAGCAGTCAAAAACCAAGGTCTATCCCGTGGGCAGTATCACAAAGGGCCTGAAGGGCGAGGAGCTTTGCGACTTTGAGGAACTTCGCAGGGCAGGTTGTGTTGCGGTGTCTGATGACGGCAGACCCGTAAAGAATGCAAAGACCATGGCAAGAGCAATGGTAAAGGCTCACTACGCAGGACTGAAGGTCATCTCCCACTGCGAGGATCTCGATATTATCGATGGTGGTATAATGAACAGCGGCAAGGTCTCCAAGGAGCTCGGCGTGCCCGGTATGCACCGCCTGAGCGAGGATATCGTGACCTCACGTGAGATAACGCTTGCGACTGACCTTGAAATGCCTATCCACATCGCCCATGTATCAACTATCACAAGTATGTCCAATATAAGAATAGCTTCGCGCTACGGCACTATGGTGACCAGCGAGACTTGTCCGCACTACTTCATGCTGACAGAGGAGAAGCTGCGCACACGCGACGCGGATTACAGAATGAATCCGCCCCTCAGAACTATGGACGACGTAAGGGCTATCACAGAGGGTATCTGCGATGGTACTATCGACTGTATTGTAACTGACCATGCTCCGCATTCCGCAGAGGAAAAGGCAGACTTCCTGAAGGCGCCCAACGGTGTTGTGGGACTTGAGACCTCGCTTGCTGCAACGCTTACAGCGCTGTACCATACCGAGAAGATATCGCTTTCGAGAATAGTTGCGCTGATGTGCGTAAACCCCAGAAAGATACTCGGAATCCCCGGCGGCTCGCTGCAGGCAGGAGATGTTGCGGATATCTGCATATTCGACCCCAACGAGGAGTGGAAGGTAGTCCCCGAGAAGCTGCACTCCAAGAGCAAGAACACCTGCTTCAAGAACAAGGTGCTGAAGGGCAGAGTTAAGTTTACCATCGTAGAC
>JAZNWG010000195.1:0-3681 GCA_045593225.1 Oscillospiraceae bacterium | reverse complement strand
TCGGCTTTTCCGCAGAATCGGGGGTGGCTTCACCCTTAGGTTCAAACGGAGCGCTCTCGTTTACCGCTTCGATATCCTCTATATCAAATTCCTTCTTCTCGTTTTCGCTCATAATTCAATCACTTTCTTTTGATATCCACGCTTCACCCCCGCCATAAGCGGGGGTATACAGCTTGGATTTGGGGGAGTTTAAGCCGCCTTGGGATTAAACTCTGGACTTAACTCTTGCAGCCTTACCAACTCTGTCTCTGAGGTAATACAGCTTAGCTCTGCGAACCTTACCGTGTCTTACAACCTCAACCTTCTCAACAGAGGGGCAGTGGAGAGGGAATACTCTCTCAACGCCGCAGCCGTGTGCAACACGTCTAACGGTGAATGTCTCGTTGATGCCGCCGTGCTTCTTAGCGATAACAGTACCCTCGAACATCTGGATACGGAACTTATCGCCCTCCTTGATCTTAACGCCTACCTTAACGTAGTCGCCGACCTCGATTACGGGGGCCTCTGCCTTCATGCTGCTCTGCTCAATGATCTTTAATGCGTCCATTTTTTCCTCCTAGACTTTTCGGATATTCTTAAGACCGACCTGTTCGAGCGATTTTCGCCAAGGGCTTTTTACCTTGATCCCAGCGGACTATCCGTTTTAATGTTTGGCTTTATGCCGCGCATTAACACACATTGTATGCCGATTTTTCACAAATGGGCATAGCAACGGATACTAAATGCGATACTATTATAACACTTTTGAAGAAAAAAATCAAGTCTTTTTTCTCAATATTTAATACAAATTTACCTAAAATGAAAGATTTGATATGTACATATCGTCAAATTCGGGCAGAATGCTGTCTGTTATGTCCTCTGCAGAGGCTATAAGCTGCTCGAGAGCGCCGAGTGCGTTGTTATCTTCAAGTATGGCTATAATACCGCTTTCGGCAGCATTACGGCTGAATTTCGCTTTCCCTGCAAGCTCTTTGGAAATAACATTCAGCTCCGCAAGGCGCTTAAATCCGTTGCAGGCGAGCACCTCGCCTGTGAGGTAGACATCGGCAGGCTCGCCATATTTTGCGATAAAGCTGCTGAATGCGGCTGCAAGTCTTGCCTTATCGGACTGGATAGCTCGTACATCTTTCTGGGAGATATAATAATCCTCGCCGATGTAGAACATATCGCGGTCTGTCATTATGCCGTCCTCGTCAAGTATGCCTGTGTCCAGCATTATCCTTACTACATCAAGAGCCGCGGACGGTGCTATTCCCATGCTGTCGCAGTCGCCCGAAACGCAATAGCTTACAGTGCCGTTCTCCTCGCGGGATACAGTGTCGATAGCACCGAACTCGCAGCGCATTCCGCTTTCGAGAGCAGAGCCGTCAAAGGCACCACTGAGCGGTATCGACGCAAGCTTAAGCGTTCCATTAGTATAAAAAGCGAGATTGAGGGTCTTTCCTATATGCGCGGCGAGCGTTCCCTCGCTGAAGCTGACTGACGCTAAGAACGCAGCAAAGCTGCTGTCGGCGTAGGCGCTGACAAACGGCAGCACTGCTACCTCGGTATCGGGGCGCAGGAACATATCGGTGGGATCAAGGGCGTCCTCGACCTCGGCTGCGATATGTATCGGAGCGCAGACGCCTATCTTCTGCAATGCCGCGGCAGGTATGCCGTACTCGCGCATAGACAGGAAAACAAGCTTTGACAGCTCCGAGGCTGCGTTTTCGGGTGTGATACCCTCGGTGAATGCGACCGAGCGTGCTACCATTCGCGAAAGCGATATATCGTAATACGCGGCGGTTATGAGATCACGGGACAGCTCACAGGCCAGAACGAGTGAACGGCTGTGCTCGGACTGGTATTTTTCGTGGTGTACATAGGGTTGAGTCATAGTTGCTCCTTATCAGTCAAATAATATACATATATAATATACCATACTTCTCAGAAAAAAACAAACACTAATTGACACATTATCAAAGAAATTTTCAAAACTTATTGAAATCCGACAACCGATTTGATATAATAGATTTAGTTTAAATAAAGAAAGGTGATCAGCTTGAATCAGAAATTCAATCATTTAATCGACACCGAGGACTACTCCGTTCATCAGTGGAACGCTATGGTGCGCCTTGCTCAGGACATCATGCGCCGCCCCGAGAGCTACTCCGAGAAGTGCAAGGGCAAGATAATGGCAACTCTGTTCTATGAGCCTTCAACAAGAACTCAGATGAGCTTTCAGACTGCTATGATACGCCTCGGCGGCAACATCATCGGCTTTGACAACCCCGGAAACTCCTCTGTCGCAAAGGGAGAAAATCTCAAGGATACAATAAAGATCGTCAGCAATTACGCTGATATCCTCGTTATGCGACACACGCAGGAGGGCTCTGCAAAGGCCGCTGCACTGAACGCAGAGTGTCCTGTTATCAACGCAGGCGACGGCGGTCACCTCCACCCTACACAGACGCTGACTGATCTGCTGACGCTCCAGACCGAGATCGGCAGACTGGACAACCTTACCATTGGTCTTTGCGGCGACCTCAAATACGGCCGTACCGTACATTCGCTCGTAAAGACCCTGTCCTGCTACAAGAACAACAAGTTCGTGCTTATCTCAACACCCAGCCTTGCGCTGCCCTCCTACATCAAGGACGTGCTGCTTGCGCGCGGCTGCGAATTCAAAGAGGTCAAGACCATTGACGAGGCTATCCCTGAGCTTGATATGCTGTACATGACAAGAATACAGCGCGAGCGCTTCGACAGTGCCGAGGAATACGAGAGGCAAAAGGACGTTTACCGCCTCACCAAGGAAAAAATGGCACTCGCAAAGAGCGATATGATCGTTATGCATCCCCTGCCCCGCGTGAATGAGATCGACGTTGAAGTGGACGACGATCCTCGTGCTGCTTATTTCAAGCAGGCAAACTACGGTATGTACGTCAGAATGGCGCTTATCCTTTCCACTCTCAACAACGAGCTTCGCCCCAATCCCCTGCTTTCGGGAGAGGTGCAGAAGCACGTTCGCTGCTCTAATCCCAAATGCGTTACCCAGACCGAGCTTTATCTGCCGAGAAGCTTCAGAAAATTCGGTGATCTTCACATCTGTGAATACTGTGACGAAAGAATTCTTGACTGACAACAAAGCGCCCCGAATTTTCGGGGCGCTTTTTACTGGCTTTATCAGTATATAGTAGGACCTTCAGTATCATTGCCGTCATAAAACAGCTCAGGAATATATGGGAAATCGTTCTGATTTACAGCGATATATCTTCGCTTATCAAGCCATTCTGACAGCTTGAACGCATGGTGTCTGAACAACGAAACTGCGTACGGATCACTTGCGTATATCTCCGCTTTTATCGGAAGCTCGGTCTCGGACATACAACGTCTTAATATCGCTGTTGCAATCCCTCTATACCTGAGGTGCTGGAACACGTAGAAATCTTCCAGCTTCATCATGTCGCCGTCCTTGTGGAAATAGAAAAATGCTGCCCTCTCGCCGTTGTATTTTACGAGAGCGTATTCGGCTATGTTATCCTTGATGCGTCTGTAAAGCTGCATAAGAGCGTTTTCGTGGTCAGCGAGGTATGGCTCGCGAAAGAGCAACACTTCCTTTAAGCAGGAAAATATCTCGTCAACATCATCTGGTGTCGCAGGGACGTATTTCAGCTCCATTTCCACATCTCCTTAAAAACG
>JAZNWG010000194.1:0-8834 GCA_045593225.1 Oscillospiraceae bacterium | reverse complement strand
ATTTGTCTTCCTAAGACCGCTTGGCCTCCGACTTAAAGAACGCGCCTGCTACTATGAAATACGTCTTGTTAAGTAGTGTGTATGTATAAAGAAGTCCTTTCATATCAGCCCTCCTTTACATAGAATACCATTATATCGTCTATTGTGGGAATATCAGCAGTGAGGTCAGGGTACTTTTCTGCAGCGGTAGTGAGTACCTCGCAATTGAAGCGGTTTTTGCGCATGCCGATGATGTCCTCCTTGTCGATAAGCGCAAGCTGCTCCTCGCCGCACTTAATGATACGGTACTTGTCGCGCATTTCGTTGCGCTCCTCGGTGAAGATGACCTTGCCCTTGTGGATAAAGGTGATGTAGTCCGCGATACGGTCGAGGTCGCTTGTGATATGCGAGGAGAGGAGTATGGAGTGGCTCTCGTCCTGCATGAACTCAAGGAAGATATCAAGTATATCGCTTCTCATTACGGGGTCGAGACCGCTTGTAGGCTCGTCGAGGACAAGCAGCTGCGGATCGTGGGAGAGCGCAGCGGCAATGGATAATCTCATCTCCATACCACGCGAGAATGTTCTGAACTTTTTCTTTGTGGGAAGCTCAAAGCGTGTGAGGTATTTGAAGAAGGTCTCGCTGCTCCAGTTGCGGTAGATGCCTGCCATTACCTTGTCAAGCTGGATAGCGTTCAGGGTATTCGGGAAGGTAAGACCGTCAAATACAACGCCGATCTTTTCCTTAAGCTCCTTGGAGAGATTCTGCGAATCCTCGCCGAGCACTGTTATCTCACCGCTGTCGGGCTTCATAAGTCCGAGGACAGCCTTGATGGTGGTGCTCTTGCCTGCACCGTTCTCGCCGATAAAGCCCATTACAGTGCCGCTGGGAACTGTGAAGCTAACGTTGTTCAGCTCAAACTGTGCGTATTTCTTGTTTATGCCCTTGATCTCGATGCAGTTTTCCATGGTGTATTCCTCCGTTATTTGTAATAAATGTAAAATTATTCCGTGGTCTGGGTGCAGTAAGCCGCAGAATAGCGGTGCTTACTCGTCCAGTATGAGCGAAAGCAGCTCGCGGAGCTCGTCGTTTGTAACGCCGCTCTGCTTTGCAATATCGGCAGCCGCGCTGAGGTGTTTTTCTATCTCGCGCAGGTTCTGCTCCTTCAGAAGCTCGGGGTTCTGCGCTGCGACAAAGCTGCCTCTGCCTGTAAAGGACTGTATCATTCCCTCGGCTTCGAGTATTTCGTAGGCGCGCTTAGTGGTGATGACGCTTATGCGCAGATCCTGCGCGAGCGTCCTCATTGAGGGAAGCGCGTCGCCCTCTTTAAGCTTACCGTTCATTATCATGCCCTTGATCTGCGAAGCGATCTGCTCGTAGATAGGCTGACCGGCGGTGTTGGTGATAATAATGTTCATTGGTACCTCATTTAAAAAAAAGTTAACTTTGTGCTTAATGTGTATATCCGATATATACAATATACCACCTTTATATGCATTTGTCAAGTGTTTTTGTAAAGAAAATGTTAAAAAAACTGAAATTTACTGCAAATTTTTTATTTGTATCATTTTTTGGCTTGACAATGCGGTTTAGCTGTGTTAAAATGTTCATAAAGAAGCTTTGTTATGAACGACATGAACAGGAGGAGGTAGATGATATGGCTGATGTAAAGGCTGTGCTTGAAAGAGCAAGGCAGCATGAGATAGAGGTCTGTACTCAGCTGGAGCACATAGAGCGTCTGCATCGCATAGTTGCGAGGGCGCAGGAATGTCCCGACTACACAAGAAACATGGCGGAGAAGCTTGCAAGGCTGGAAGCAAGGCTCAATGCACAGATAGACCGCGCGGTAGACGCGAAGCTGGAAGCGCTGGATTATATAAGTATCCTTACAGGTGAGGAGCGCGGAGTTATTGAGGCCTATTTTATCCTCGGAAAGTCATGGGAGCAGATAGCGGACAGCATGTACATGAGCGACCGCAGGGTATACCTTATAAGAAAGAAGGCGCTGGAAAAGCTGGATAAGCATTTCACACCGATAAGTAGCAGGAGCGGCTGTACGGGAAGATGCTGCGAATGCAGAGTATAAAAACAAAACAGCGAGGCGTAAAAGCCTCGCTGTTTTCTGTGATTGGATGATCAACCGTTTAATGCATTCCTGAGCATCTCATTGTACTGCTCTATAACATCATCGGGGGAGAGCAGCCTTATTTTTCCGCCGAAGCCGATCAGCCAGCCGAAGAATGGCGCGCCTATCTTTACCTTGACGTGCACCGTGAAATGCCCGTCATCGTAGGGAACGAGCTTTATATCCTTTCCGAAGCGGTCAAGTGCCACATTTACAAGGCTCTTGTCAAAAAGCAGCTTGATATCGCGGTCATCGCCGCTGAACATGGAGAATGTCGAGCTCATGTACTCGGGAAGGGAGAAATCCTTTGGCAGCGGCTTCGCAGGAGCGTCAAGTATCTCCACGGTCTCCATACGGTCAACGCGGAAGTTGTTTACTGCCTGACGCTTCTCGTAAAAGGCTACCATATAATACTTCTCGTCGTCCCATACAAGCGAGTATGGGGAGCAGATGCGCTCGCCCTCGCGGTAGACCTTACGCTTGTTCAGGTCATAGTCAAAGTACTTGAATGTTATCTGCTTGTGCTCAGTGATGGCGCGGTTTATCGCGTCAACGTTTATGTATACCTTCTCGTTCGAGGTCTTTGCGCGTCCCGAAACATACACCTGTCGCTTCAGTTCTCTTGCCTGTTGCCTGCTGCAAAGCGCAGTAAGCTTGTCGGCAAGCTCGCGGGACTTCTTCTCGGTGAGGAATTTTGCGCTGCACACAGCATCGGTCAGCAGCTTAAGCTCGGGCAGCTCAAACTCGCGGCTTACCACGCGGTAGTCGGCGTTTCTGCCGTTGCCGCCGACGATATCCAGCCCGAACAGCTTCAGCGCCTCGATATCCTCATAAAGTGCCTTTCTTGCCGCGGGAATACCGCAGGCGTCAAGCCTTTCAATAAGCTCGTTCATTGTAAGACCGTGCTGCTCGTCCGTCTGCTCGGTGAGTATCTTATATAAGTATATGATCTTCAGCCTTAGCAGTGATCCTGAAGCTCTATCCGACATAACCAGTCCTCCTATATAATAATGTATTTATAATTACAGTATATCATATATTTCTGAGCGTTTCAATATTTTCTGTGGTTTTAAGCGGGCGTTTTTTGTATTTCCACGGCTCGGGCTCTGCGGGCTTCATGTCGCTTGCGATGACCTGAAGCAAACACGCAGCAGCAAATATAATGATTATTTCCATGTTGTCTCCTTTTTGTGGCGCTTATGTAAGCTGTCTGCTCTTGCGATAAGCTTACTTTCTGTTGTTGAAACGGCTGAGCTCCCTCTGATATTCGGGGGTCTGATGGTATTTGTAGGCGTCGTAGCTGTCAACTATGTATTCTTTCAAACCAAGAAATAGTAATGTAGCAATGTAAATGACGATCATAATGTACCTCCTTGAAAGCGTCTGATTTGTTTCATTGACTTCATTATAACACACTATCTGTCCCGAAATAAGGACTGTTGGCTGAAAATAGCACAAAAACTTCTGCTTTTTGAAAGTTTTTTGCTCCAGTTTGCCGATATTACAGAAAGTAAAAGAAAGTTTGCAAAAACCCTTGACAAGCTGTCTTATTTGTGGTAAAATGTATATACCTCGAATGGGGCTTATTTTTTTGTGCATTTTTTTATGTATGAAAAGCTCCGTTAAAAACCGCAATTCCGCGGCTGAGGGAGGCAATAATGCCTGAAAAGGCAAGAAAATAGGAGGTGCCGAAAGTGAGAGTTAAAATTACACTGGCGTGTACAGAATGCAAACAGCGCAACTACAACACCATGAAGAACAAGAAGAACGATCCCGACAGACTTGAAATGAACAAGTACTGCAGATTCTGCAAGAAGCATACTCTTCACAAGGAAACCAAGTAATCAGGAGGAGCTAAGATGGCAAAGGATATCGATTTAACCAAAGATGTCAGCGAAGTAACTCCCGATGAACCCAAGGAGGCTAAGGCTTCCAGATCCAAGGAAGGTGGCTCCAGACGTTCCAGAAAGAAAAAGAAGGGTATCTTCAAGTATTTCAAGGACGCAAGAGCAGAGTTCAAGAAGGTCGTATGGCCTTCGCCTAAGCAGACTACAAACAACACAGTTGTTGTTGTGGTAATGTGTATTATCGCTGCAATATTCATATTCGGCGTTGACGCATTGTTCGGTCTGTTCAATCAGCTTGTGCTTAAGCAGGGCTGATAACTATTCAAGGGGGTAAATATGGCTGAAACAGAGGCACAGTGGTACATTCTCCACACATATTCGGGCTACGAAAACAAGGTTGCCAGCGATATTATGAAGGTCGTTGAGAACAGAAATCTCCACCACCTTATTGAAGATGTTTATCTTCCCACCGTTATGACCACCGAGGAAAAGGACAGCGGTAAGGTCGTAGAGGTTGAAGAAAAGCTCTATCCCTGCTACGTTTTCGTCAAGATGGTCGTTACCAACGAATCTTGGTATATCTGCCGCAACACCAGAGGTGTTACAGGCTTTGTAGGCCCGGGATCGCAGCCTATCCCTCTCAGTGAGGAAGAGGTAAAGAACCTCGGCATTGTTTCGAAGGAGACAGAGATTTCCTTCGCAGTTGGCGATATGGTAAGCATCAAGAGCGGTCCTCTCGAGGGCTTTGAGGGTACTGTCAAGGAGATCGACGCAGAGGGCAAGACTGCTCTCATCGACGTTTCGATGTTCGGCAGAGTTACTCCTGCTACATTAGAGCTTTCCACTATCAAGAAAATTTAAGACTTCAAGTTTTTTATGGAGGTAGATTAACATGGCACAGAAGGTTACAGGATTTATCAAGTTACAGATTCCTGCCGGTAAAGCTACACCTGCTCCCCCCGTTGGTCCTGCACTGGGTCAGCACGGTGTAAACATTATGGCATTCACAAAGGAGTTCAACGAGCGCACAAAGGATAAGGCAGGTCTTATTATCCCTGTTGTTATCACAGTTTACGCAGACAGAAGCTTCTCGTTCATTACAAAGACTCCCCCCGCAAGCGTACTCATCAAGAAGGCTTGCAAGATCGAAAGCGGCTCCGGCGTTCCCAACAAGACAAAGGTTGCAAAGATCACAAAGGCTCAGCTTAAGGAGATCGCTGAGACTAAGATGCCCGACCTTAACGCAGCTAACATCGACACTGCAATGTCTATGATCGCAGGTACTGCTCGTTCTATGGGCGTAGAGGTCGTTGACTGATTAACGACTTTATCACATCACTAAAGACTTATTATTAAGTGGGAGGATATTTCCGTTTGACCACAAGGAGGATAATATAATGAAACACGGTAAGAAGTACGTTGAAAGCGTAAAGCTCGTTGATTCTACCAAGGTTTACGAATCCAACGAGGCACTTGATTTAGTTTGCAAGACTGCAAAGGCTAAGTTCGACGAGACAGTTGAGCTTCACATTCGTCTGGGCGTTGACTCCCGTCACGCTGACCAGCAGGTTCGTGGCGCAGTAGTTCTGCCCAACGGTACTGGTAAGACTATCAGAACACTGGTATTCTGCAAGCCCGAGAAGGAAGCTGACGCTAAGGCAGCTGGTGCAGATTACATCGCTGATAATGACACAATCGCTAAGATCCAGGGCGGCTGGATGGACTTCGAGGTAGTTATCGCAACTCCCGACATGATGGGCGTTGTTGGTAGACTCGGTAAGGTCCTCGGTCCGAGAGGTCTTATGCCTAACCCCAAGGCCGGTACAGTTACTCCCGACGTTGCTAAGGCAGTTCAGGAGGCTAAGGCTGGTAAGATCGAGTATCGTCTCGACAAGTCCAACATCATTCACTGCCCCATCGGAAAGGCTTCCTTTGGTACAGAGAAGCTTGAGGAGAACTTCAACGCTCTCATGGAGGCAGTTGCTAAGGCTAAGCCCGCTGCTGCTAAGGGTCAGTACATCAAGAGCTGCACAGTTTCTTCTACAATGGGCCCCGGCGTTAAGGTTAACACAATCAGATTTGGTGTTTAATTAAAAGCTATACAAAGTCGCTCCCTGTGAAAACAGGGAGCTTTTGTTCTGTATGGGAGAAAAATTTATCCAATCAGGTAAAAAGCTATTGCAAATAAACGCGATTTATGAGATAATAAATATATATCTATATTAAAGGAGAAGTTGAAATGTCCAAGATAGTTGTTTTTGACCACCCGCTTATCAAGCATAAGATCACTCTGCTGCGTGACTGCACTACAGGCACACGCGATTTCCGTATCCTCATTGAGGAGATCGCTACCCTCATGGGCTACGAGGCGCTGCGTGATCTGCCGCTCGGTCTGAAGGAGATCAAAACTCCCATAGAGAATACCATGGCGCCCGTTATCACAGGCAAGACCATTGCGGTAGTTCCGATACTGCGTGCGGGTCTTGGTATGGTGAAGGGAATACTCGCGCTCGTTCCTACTGCAAAGGTAGGCCACATCGGCCTGTACCGCGACCCCGAGACTCATCTTCCGCACGAGTACTATGCAAAGCTGCCCGAGACCATAGAGGAGCGCACTGTTATCCTGCTCGACCCCATGCTCGCAACAGGCGGCTCTGCGGTTGCGGCTGTTGATTACCTGAAGAAGCAGGGCGTGAAGTCTATCAAGTTCATGAGCATTATCGCAGCTCCCGAGGGTCTGTCGAAGCTCATCACAGCCCACCCCGATATTGAGATATACTGCGGTACGCTGGACGAGAAGCTGAACGAGAATAAGTATATAGTTCCAGGCCTCGGTGATGCGGGCGACCGTATTTTCGGTACTATCTGATGAAGGTATTATTCATAGGCGACGTTGTCGGCAAGCGCGGCTGTGAGGCTCTGCAGAAAAGGCTGTATGCGATAAAGCAGGCCTGCGGTGCGGATATCGTTATCGTAAACGGCGAGAACTCGGCTGAGGGCAACGGAATCACCGCGCACTCGGCTGGAATGATATTTGACGCAGGCGCCGATGTCATCACAACAGGCAACCACTGCTTCCGTCAGAAGGGAATTGAGGAGGAGCTTGAGCGCAATGAGCGCATTATCCGACCTGCGAACTATGATGACGAGGTGTTTGGAAATGGCGTTTGTGAGCTTGACTGCGGCGCGTACAGTATCGCGGTCGTAAACTTGCTCGGAACCACCTATATGCAGCCGCTTGAGAATCCGTTCAAGTGCGCGGACAGGATACTTGAGAAGCTGAACTCGCGTATCGTTATCGTGGATTTTCACGCCGAGGCGACCTCCGAGAAACGCGCAATGGGCTATTACCTCAGCGGACGCACAACAGCGGTGCTCGGAACTCACACTCACGTCACAACGGCGGACGAGCAGATAATAAACGGCACAGGCTACATCACTGATGTAGGCATGAGCGGTCCTAAGGAGTCAGTCTTAGGAGTAGAAAAAGATATAATAATAGAGCGTTTTCTGACCTATTACCCCAAGCGGCATGTTTTCGCAGACGGTGATATCGAGATAAACGGCGTTTGTCTTGATATTGACCACAAGAGCGGTAAATGCCTTTCTATAGAGAGGGTAAGGGAGCTGGTTAGCGTTTAAGGAGATAGCGAATATAATACTGTACGGGAATTTTCCGTATCTGTTCACTATGTCCTGTTCTGATATTGCACGGACGGTGGCGGCCGTCCGTTTTGTTTTGAGGTGAATTTATGAATTGTATGTCGATAAAGCAGCTTAACGAATGTGCGTTGAATGCCGCTGAAATGGTAAGAAAGAGCGAGCAGCGCTATGCTGACGAGATAGCGTCGGCGGCTGAGCATATCTATGCCGAGCGCGAAACGCGTCCTGTCGTTCTGGTATCGGGGCCGAGCGGCTCGGGAAAGACCACGACGGCAAACCGTATTGCAAGGCTTCTGAAGGATATGGGCTGCGGAGCGCACTCTATTTCAATGGACAACTACTTCAAGACGCTTACTCCCGAGGAGCACGAGCTTTCTGACCGCGGTGAGTTCGACTACGAATCGCCCATGCGTCTTGATGCGGATCTTTTCAAGGAGCACCTGCTGAAGATATCGCGCTGCGAGCCGATCGATATTCCGACCTTCGATTTCGCAGCTCAGCAGAGCAAAAAGGGCATGACGCTGAAGATAAACCGCGGCGATATCGTTATCTTAGAGGGGATACATGCGCTGAATCCGCTGGTTACAGGCGACAGCGAGAGCTACACCACCTGCGTTTATGTCAGTGTTCGCACCCGTATAGAGAATGAGTGCGGCGATCTGCTGCACCCATCAAAGATACGTCTTATGCGCCGCCTTATCCGCGATAAGCTGTACAGGGGCAGGGCGATAACTGAGACTTTTGAGTTCTTCCGCTCCGTTGAGCGCGGCGAAGACTTGTACATCATGCCGTTCAAGTATCGCGCGGACTTTGATATCGACACATTCGCGCCGTATGAGCCGCTTATCTACCGTGATATCCTGCTGCCCGAGCTTGAAACAGTAGGCTCGCAGTACGCCGATTACGAGCGTTATGCGGATATAGAGCGCTTTCTGCGTGAGCTTTCCTCACTTCCGAGGACGATCGTGCCCGAAAACTCGCTTATCCGAGAGTTTATCGGCTGATGCGCGAAAAGTTGTGTAAATATGACAATATTTACATGCTTTTTGCTGTCAAAGTGTACAAAATTGCCCGATTATATTTGTCGAGAATTACGCCTTGAATTTATAACTTAAAAAGTATATAATTATATTTGTAATAATGTGAAAGAATAGCTTTCGCAGGTTTATAACAAAATTTTTTTGGAGGAATTTTATTATGAAGATCACAAAGATTCTTGC
>JAZNWG010000193.1:0-5110 GCA_045593225.1 Oscillospiraceae bacterium | reverse complement strand
GTGATGTCAAGCGAGAACTGGATAGTATTGCCCATGCCGCTCACAGAGCTCTGATTAAGGCTTACCGCAACACCGTTGTCCTCGGCAGTGGGATTCTGCGGGAGAGGCTTTGCTGTTGTTGTGGCAGCTGCTCCGCCGCCTGTGTTGCCGCTGCCTGTTGAAGGCTTTACGGCTGTACCCGCGCTCTTTCCGTCGGGAACTGTGCCGAAAACAAGCTCACCGCCCTCGAACAGCGCCATGTGGACAGCGCGCACCTCGGAAGAGCCGTTAGTGCCGATAAGCTCCTGATATGACGGGTCATTGGAAGCGTCCCAGACGCCGTTGTTTGAGGTTATACGGAACTGGACTTCCTTTTTGTAGGCGCTCTGACCGCCTGGGTATATCTTTGTGCCCGAGAAATCTATCTCGGCGTAATAGATGTGCTTTTCCTCGTCATGGCAGAATATACCTGAGCCCTTGCCGCCCTCGCTGTAATTGGTCGTAAGAGAGAGGTCGGAAGCGGTGCCACCTGCAGCATATATCTCGGAAAGGTCCATGTAATAGCGCAGAGTAAGGTCATCTGTTACTCTTGCGGGCCATGAGGTCTTGTTGTAGATAAGCGCTTTTATCTCGGTGAAGCCGTTGCCCTGCGCGTTGGTGCGATAGTCAACGTAAAGCTCCTCTCCTGCTTCCTCCACAGCACCGAATTCTACCAGAGTCTTGCCGCCGTACTTATCGTACATCTTTGCAAGCAGTCCTGTATAACCTGCATTGTAGTCGCAGGCTACCTCGTTGCAATTGAAATCGGAGACCGTATCTGTGTAGCCGTCCGAGGAATTAGGACCGCCTACGAGCGCGCCATAAAGCGTATGGCGGTGATAGTTAGGCTCGTTCATGTTGTCAGCCCAGCTGCCCTGCGCGGTACGATGATGAGGGTGCTCGGGGGGATTTACTCCATAGCCGACAACAAAGCTTCTGCCTGTGCTTCCGAGAGCGTAGTTTATCTGGCTCTCATAGAACTTGACATAGTTGTCACGCTTTGCTGACGGGCAGCCCTCCCAGTCGGAGTAAACAGCCGCGATATAGCCCGAGGTAGTCGCATAGCGCAGGCTGCCCCAGCTGTCTATCCATGCAAGGCCCTTGGGTGTGTAGGTCACACGCTCGCCGCCTGTACCAGTCGTCCACCAGTCGAGGTTCTTTTCTACCTTGTCCTTGTAGGTCTGCTTGCCTGTTATCTTAGCGAGCATAGTTGCCGCGCCGATCGAAACATCGTCCCAGCACATCGTCCACTTATAGTCGCAGGACGCATTCTGTATGTACTGCTCAGCCTTGCTGAGATAGCTGCTGTCGTTGGTTGCAAGGTACAGCCATGCGCCTGCCCAAGCAAGCTCGTCATAGAAGCCGCTCCAGGAGTTATAGAAGCCGTTTGCTGCTGTATAGCCGCTGTCGCTCTTGGTGCGCTCAGCAAAGTCGTACAGCTGCTTCGCGTGAGTAAGACACTCCTTGGAATAGCTCGGGTCAACGTCCTTGAACACCAGCGCACAGGACGCAAGCGACGCTGCCGCCTCCGCCACAACGCAGGAACCGGGATTGCTTACAGTGACCTTGAAGCTGGGGCGATCCATCTGCATTACCTCGGCTGCGCCCCACCAAGCATGGTCCTTATTGCCGTCGCCTACCTGATAATAGTAAACATCGTTCTCGGGGTGGCACTTGATGAGGTAATCATTCACCCATTTTATCGTGTCCAGCATATACTCGTACTGGCCGCTTTCTGTGTATGCGTCCTTGTACTCGTACACAGACCACGCCAGCACCGATGAGGTATAAGCCATAGGCAGGTTAAACTTTACATTGTCGCCTGCGTCATAAAGGCCGCCTGTGAGATCAAGACCAACATCTGCGCCGTCGGTCATTCCAGAGTCGCCGCGCCAGTTGGTGCGGTCGTTGTTCTCGTCGATATCACCCGAGCGCTGCAGCTCGTAAAAGATTATGGATTTCTGCAATGCCTCACCGTAATTGTATGTACCTGTTGAGGCTGTACCCTCATAACCGCTGCCGCTCTCGGAGAGATAGGAGTCGTTTACTGTGGGCTTCTGCGCTGAGCCTGTTGTGGTCGCTGCAGAGGTGGCTGCATCAGACCAGAAGGGCTGCCCCTGTGTTGTCTGCGCTGTGGTAGTCTCAGCTTCGAGCGGAGCCGAGGTGCTCTGAGAAGAAGTTGTCGCAGCCGTTGTTGCAGAAGCGGTAGTGGAGCCTGCGGTATTGCCGCCGCCCGAATTGGACTGCTCCGTTACAGCAGTCGTGCCGCCTGACGAAGTAGTATCAACAGGTATTGAGCTGCTCTCGCCACCGTTGCAGCCTGTAAGAAGAACGCAAGCTGCAAGGAAAGCAGCCGCTGCGCGATGTTTTATACTCATATCAAGACCTCCGTTTGAAGATATCATTCCAATTTATATAATACTCCTTTGCCGCCCCATTGTCAAGTTTTGGACGCAAAAAAGCAGACTGATATCATCAGTCTGCTTTTTCTTTTTATGAGAATAAGTCCTTTATCTTATCAAAGAAAGAGCTGCGCTTTTCGTAATTCTTTTCGTTGAGCGTGTCCTCAAAAGCCTTCAGCGCTTCCTTCTGCGCCTTGTTGAGGTTTCTGGGAACTTCAACAAACACCTTGACGTACTGGTCGCCTCTGCCCTCGCGCTGGAGCTTCTGAACGCCCTTGCCCTTCAGTCTGAACGTTGTGCCTGGCTGAGTTCCTGCGGGAACGTTATAGGTAACACTGCCGTCGATAGTGGGGACCTCGATCTCCGCGCCGAGCGCCGCCTGCATATAGGTGATCGGCACTTCTATCCAGATATCGTAATCCTTGCGCTCGAAAACGGGATCCTTACGCACGGAAATGCGAACATTAAGATCGCCGCGAGCGCCGCCGTTGGTGCCGAGGTTGCCCTGTCCGCGGACAGCCATGGTCATACCGTCGTTGATACCTGCGGGAATATTGATCGAAATGATCTTTTTCTTCTGAACTCGTCCGCTGCCTGAGCACTTTCCGCAGGGGCTTTCGATGATCTTGCCCTTGCCCGAGCACTTCGAGCAGGCTCTTGTGCTTGCCATAGTACCGAACATCGTGCGCTGCTGGACGTTCACCTTACCTGTGCCACGGCAATCGGGACAGCTCTTGGTGTTAGTACCCTTCTTTGCGCCTGTGCCGCCGCACTCGTCGCACTCCTCAACACGGCTTATCTCGATGTCATGTGTAAGTCCCTTGCATGCCTCCATGAAGCTTATGCTGAGCGATGCCGCGATATCCGAGCCTCTTCTTGCCGCGTTGGGGTTGCTGCGTGTGCCGCCTCCTCCAAAACCGCCGCCGAAGATATTATCGAAGATATCACCGAGGTCGATTCCACCGTCAAAGCCTCCGAAGCCTCCAAAGCCTCCGAAGCCTCCGCCCTGTCCTGCGCCGTAATTCGGATCAACGCCTGCAAAGCCGAACTGATCGTATTTAGCGCGCTTATCGGGATCGGACAGCACCTCGTTAGCCTCGTTCACTTCCTTGAACTTCTCGGCTGCCTCGGGATTGTCGGGATTAAGGTCGGGGTGGTATTGCTTTGCGAGCTTTCTGTACGCCTTCTTTATATCAGCGTCGGAAGCGCCCTTCTGCAGACCCAGCACCTCATAGTAATCTCTTTTATCTGCCATATAATTCAGTCCTTTGCAACAAAGCAACGCCCCAAGGCATTATGCCCCAAGGCGTTGTTGCCTAAGTTATTAGTTCTCTGTGTAATCAGCGTCGATAACGTCACCGTCTACGGGGCCGTTATCCTCAGGAGCAGCCTGTGCAGCGCCTGCAGCGGCAGCGTCACCGCCCTGTGCCTGATATACCTTGCCTGCGATCTCGTAGAATGCATTCTGCAGCTCGTCCTTAGCTGTCTTTACAGCCTCGATATCCTCGCCCTTGAGTGCTTCCTTGAGTGCATCAAGCTTGGGCTGTACCTTTGCCTTGTCGTCCTCGGTAACCTTATCGCCGAACTCGTTCATGGACTTCTCGATCTGGTATACCATCTGGTCAGCCTCGTTTCTGAGGTCAACCTCTTCCTTGCGCTTCTTATCCTCAGCCGCGAAAGCCTCAGCTTCCTTGACAGCCTTGTCGATATCTTCCTTGCTCATGTTTGTGGAAGCGGTGATGGAGATATGCTGCTCCTTGCCTGTGCCGAGATCCTTTGCGGATACGTTTACGATACCGTTTGCGTCGATATCGAAGGTAACCTCGATCTGGGGGATTCCTCTGGGAGCGGGAGCGATACCGTCAAGACGGAATGTGCCGATAGACTTGTTGTCCTTGGCAAACTCACGCTCGCCCTGAAGTACGTTGACCTCAACGCTGGGCTGGTTGTCAGCGTATGTGGAGAATACCTGAGACTTCTTTGTGGGGATAGTGGTGTTGCGCTCGATCATTCTTGTGCATATACCGCCTGCTGTTTCGATACCGAGGGACAGAGGTGTTACGTCGAGCAGCAGCAGACCTGTTACTTCCTTATTCAGAACGCCGCCCTGGATACAAGCACCGATAGATACGCACTCGTCGGGGTTGATGCCCTTGAAGGGCTCCTTGCCGAGGAAGCTCTTAACAGCCTCCTGAACAGCGGGGATTCTTGTAGAGCCGCCTACCAGCAGGATCTTGTCGATCTCGCTTGTGGACAGACCCGAATCGGAGATAGCCTGCTTCAGCGGGCCCATTGTAGCCTCTACAAGGTCAGCTGTAAGCTCGTTGAACTTTGCTCTGGAAAGAGTTACATTCAGATGCTTGGGGCCTGTAGCGTCTGCTGTGATATAGGGGATATTTACGTTTACTGTGGTTGTGTTGGAGAGTGCGATCTTAGCCTTTTCAGCCTCGTCCTTCAGACGCTGCATAGCAAACTTATCGTTTGCAAGGTCGATTCCGTCGCTCTTCTTGAACTCGTCGCGTAGGAAGTCGATAATTCTCTGGTCGAAGTCGTCGCCGCCCAGCTTGTTGTTACCTGCTGTTGCAAGAACCTCCTGAACGCCGTCGCCGATCTCGATAACGGATACATCGAATGTACCGCCGCCGAGGTCGTATACTACGATCTTCTGATCGTCTTCCTTGTCGATACCG
>JAZNWG010000192.1:0-2466 GCA_045593225.1 Oscillospiraceae bacterium | reverse complement strand
CGCTTTAACATATTCCAGCTGATGGCAGGACATTTCGCAAACTATGATTGTATCATCCTCAAATTCGCCGATACGTTCAAGGGGCGGAATGCCGATATTACCGATAAGTACTGCATTTTTACCGCACTCTTTCAGAATATGACAGGTAAGTGAGGAGGTCGTGGACTTGCCCTTTGTGCCTGTGATACCGATAAGGGTGTTTTTGCGGAAACGAAGGAGCAGGTCAGTCTGACTGGTGATTCTGGACTTTATTTCGTCAGAAACCATATCGAGAAGCGCAATCCCCGGGGATTTCATGATAATATCGAATTTATCAAGGCAGTCAAGATAGTTATCGCCAAGATAAAGCTCGTATTGTTCAAGCTCTGTTGTGGGTGTAAGATTCTTGTCTGCAATGCCGATTGTGCAGTTGATATTTTTAAGTATATCAAGAGTGGAGCGGCCTTCTCTTCCGAGGCCGAGAATAAGTACACGCTTACCGTTAAAGAAATTTTCAAGCTGTTTAATCATATTTTTATCCTCTCAGAAGCGGCAATAATTCCGCAGGCACAAAGTTGTCATTATCGAAAAAGTCTGACAGGTCAGGAATATCAAAGCCTCCCGTTTCCTTATAGCCGTAGTAGGCTTTAAGAAGAGCAGGCGGGTTGTTTCTACGGAGCTTAAGGGACATTTCAAGGGAGAGTCTTACCTCCGCTTTTGTTCCCACACATTCAAAGGGCTTATCCTTTCCGTCAAGCACAAGTCCGTCGAACATCTCCATAAATTCAGGGTTATCCAGCATATTGCAGCCGAATATTTCTGTAAGTACATTGTCTGTCAGAAACGCTGAAAGCAGGATATATACATAAAGACATTTAGCGCAGTTACTGCACCAGCTGTTTGTTTTGCTGCCTAAGTTACAGCTCTGGAAAACAGGAAAATATTTCGGATATTTCACAAATTCCCTTGCAATCTGCCATTCGCTCCATGGACGAAGCAGGCTGAAATATTCGGGGCAGGGGAGGAAATATCGGCTTGTATATTCTCTGAAATCACGCTCGAATTCGGTACTTTTGCTGTACTGGTGATTTACCTCCGCACCGGTTACATAGGTTTCGTTTGCGCTGCTTTCGTTGGAAAGGGCAATATACTTCTTTCCTGTGAGTACGGCACAGATATATGACGAGAATGCAACAATAGCGGAAAAGGGCGTGTGACCGTTGAGCCAGCCTGCGGCATTGCGGTTAAGCAATTCCTTGTGGATTGTTCGCGTAAGACCCACAATCTGCCCGTCCTCATAGCCTGCGGTATGAGCGCAGTCGAGAGTTGCACCTCTGGGATTTATAATGTAGCACAGGTTATCGCTCTGCATACCTTTCAGCAGTTCAAGGGTAACCACGCTGTCCTTACCGCCATCTGACAAGAAATTAGGTTGTGGGGCTTGGGGAGTTTTTTTTTGAGACCACAGAGACCACAGAGACGAAAGAGACGACAACGAAACATAGTATCAAAAATTCTCTCTGTTATCTCTGTCGTCCCTACTGTCTCTGTTGTCTCTTTTCTCAAAAAAGGCGCAGCCTTTTAACCATTACTAATTACTCTCTACTAATTACTAATTGTATTTTTGCTCCTTCTGACAACAAATTGGGTCGTAGGGCAATCAACCTTACACCTATTTTGACCTATCCTAAACAAAACATCGTGGGCTGTACTTCGTGTTTTGAATAGTGCTGAAATAATTGTATATTTGCAAATATTCTTATTGCTATGCAGATATATAGATATATACTTTTTGCCTTGTTGGTGTTTGTTGTAGGTTGTACCACGCCGCAACATACCTTGGAGCTTATCAATCGCTCGGAGTCTGTGGCTGAGGAACACCCCGACTCGTCATTGTTGCTTATCGAGCAGGTCAACAAGCGCAGTGTCAAGGGCAAGCAGGATAAGGCACACTACCGCCTTGTCTATAGTGAGGCGCTGTATCACAACCAGATAGACTCGGATTGCGATAGCCTCACCCGCCCACTCTTCGACTACTACTATTACAGCGACCAGCACGAGGAGCGCGCCCGCGCCATGTATCAGCATGGTTTGGTGATGCGTAATGCCCAAAAAAGTGCTGAGGCTATGCATGCCCTATTAGAGGCTGAGGAGTCGTTGCAACATTGCGACAATCCTCGCCTTTTGGGCTTAGTTTATCGTACTATGGGTGATATTTATGGCGAGGGGTGTCTATATCAAAATTCATTAGAGGCTTATAAACAGGCGTATTCTATATTTGATAATTTGTCCTTGGAGTTTCATTCAATGTATGGATTGTTAAACATGAGTGACGCTTATACATCCTTAAAACAATACGATATTGCTGAAGAGTGTTTAATAACTTTACTTGACTATTCAGTAGAGTTGCAACACAAAGAACTATATTGTTATGTTGTAGATCGTCTTTGTGATCTATATGTATATACACATCGATATGGAGAGATA
>JAZNWG010000191.1:0-1554 GCA_045593225.1 Oscillospiraceae bacterium | reverse complement strand
ATATACTTTGTTGTCTTCCTCAATATAAAATGCCTCTACAGCCTTATGGCATATAGGGCAAATGCTTTGAGTACTATGCAAAATACCGCTGCAGCACTCTTTTTTCGCTGCAGCGTTCATTAAGTCACTCATTGGATTTGCCTCGTTTCTTTGCTGATCTACGATTGACTATATTTTATCCCAGCTGGACTTGTTGTGCAAGTTCCCATACAACAAAAAACCTGTTGAACACCATGACGGGTGCACAACAGGTAATTAACTATTCATATATTTCCACTTCTTCTACGCACTCATTTTTGATCCTGCCGACAAGATACTGTAGTGCATCTATGATATGCGGACGGATGTCTCCGCCTATAAGCACATACATGATATCATCACCCGTCTTCAGTTCACCTTCTGCAAGCCAGGTCTTGATGTAATATATGCCATCCATTTTGTATGTCTCTTCAATGACATCATCCAGTTTCGCTTTATCATACGAAAAATACATACCTACAACAGGTTTTGTTCCCTCCTGTCCGCTGCGTACTTTCGCTTTCGCAGTTTCCCTCACCACTCCGTTATGAGTAAGGTACATCCCGCAAAGCGGCGCGCTTTCGTGCTGTTTAGCTTCTTTCAGCCATGTGTCCATTGATGGTATGTTCCTGCTCATCTTGATTCCCCCTTATTCATGATGATGGTGATCGTGTCCGTGCTTATGCATTTCGGCACAGTCGTGGGCAGTTCCTCTGAGAACTTCTAAGCCATGTTTGATAGGCTTTATGACCGCATTGAGGCATTCTGTCGCAGCTTTCTTGCTTCCCGGAAGATTGACGATCAAAGTGCCGCCTCTCAGCCCTGCTTCTGCCCTCGAAAGCATGCCCATAGGCGTTATCTTCATGCTTTCTGCACGCATAGCCTCAGGAATGCCGCGAACTTCTCTTTCCGAAACAGCATGTGTTGCTTCAGGCGTAACGTCTCGCTTGGAAAATCCTGTTCCGCCCGTAGTCATCACAAGGCAAATGTCCAACTCATCCGCACACTTTATAAGCTCAGCTTTTATAGTATCGAAATCATCAGGGATGATATTTGTGTATACCACATCCCAACCGTTTTCTCTTAATATTTCCTGTACCGCAGGTCCGCTGGTGTCTTCGCGAAGTCCCTGCGATCCTTTGTCACTCATTGTTATCACTGCTGCCGTATATTTCATGATAGCCTCCTGTTTCCCCTTACTTCTATTTCCCCCAAACGAAATCTCCGCTCTTGCCGCCGCTTTTTCTCACAAGGTGGATCTGATCTATGACCATATCTTTCTGAACAGCCTTGCACATATCATATACTGTAAGCGCTGCAACAGAAACTGCTGTGAGAGCCTCCATCTCAACACCTGTAACTCCGCTGCATTTCACACGAGCTTCGATCTCGACTGCCAGATCTGCTTCATTCAAATTGAATTTGATATCAGCACCGTTGATCATTATCGGATGGCACATAGGTATGATGTCTGGAGTTTTTTTAGCGCCCATGATTCCTGCTATCTGAGCTGTTCCGAGAACATCACCCTTCTTA
>JAZNWG010000190.1:0-3409 GCA_045593225.1 Oscillospiraceae bacterium | reverse complement strand
TTATAAGCGTTCTTGCTGTAAATTTCGCTTTTACATTCCCGTATTTCAAGTTTAATTTCACCATTCCTGAAAACCTTGTTTCGGCGATCATCATGATCATTGTTACGGTTATCACAGGCGCGCTGACAACTAAGATAAAGCTTCAGGAGGCGCTCAAGACGCAGTCTGAGAAAGAACGTATGCGTTCCAATCTGCTTCGCGCGGTAGGACACGATCTCAGAACTCCGCTTACTACGATATATGGTTCTACTTCAGCAATGATTGATAATTATGACAGCTTTTCCGATGAGCTTAAGCTTAAAATGCTCAAAGGTATCAAGGAGGATTCGGAGTGGCTGACCAGAATGGTAGAGAACCTGCTTTCCGTCACAAGACTTGACGGTGGAAATGTAAAGCTGTTAAAGTCCTCAACGGTGCTGGAGGAGCTTCTTGACTCTGTGCTGACCAAATTCAGAAAACGCTTTCCTGATGTACAGATAAATGTAGATATCCCCGATGATTTTGTTGCAATACCAATGGACGCTATCCTTATTGAGCAGGTAATGGTAAATCTTCTGGAAAATGCAGCTCATCACGCGAAGGGAATGTCCGTTGTCGAATTAAGGGTGTTCACTATCGACGGTAAGGCTGTTTTTGAAGTCGCTGATGATGGCTGTGGTATTCCGCCGGAACGGCTTTCTGCTATATTCACAGGCTATTGGAGCAGTAATACCATACCCGCTGATATAAAGCTCAATTCGGGAATAGGCCTTTCTGTATGTGCAGCTATCATCAAGGCTCACGGTGGAGATATACATGCAGAAAACCGAAAGAGCGGGGGAGCGCTTTTCCGCTTTACTCTTGATTGCGAGGAGGATTACATTGAATAATAAATACAAGATCCTCGTGGTAGAGGACGAGGATAATATCCTCAATTTTGTGACTGCATTATTGGAAGCCAGTGACTATAAAGTAATAACAGCTACTTCCTGTGAGACGGGGCAGATGATGTATTCGTCATATCTTCCGGATCTTATCATTCTTGATCTGGGACTGCCTGACGGGGATGGCATGACACTGCTGAGATCTATACGAAAGACCTCGTCTGTGCCTGTTATCGTACTGTCGGCTCGTACATCGGAACAGGATAAGGTATCAGCGCTGGATATGGGCGCCAATGATTATGTTACAAAGCCTTTTGGCTCTGCTGAGCTTGTCGCTCGTGTAAGATCCGCTTTGCGCAATTCGCGCAGGACAGCTGACAACGAGCATTTGCTCGATGGTATATTTGAGCTGGGCGAGCTTGTTATAGACTACGGAGCTAGGCGCGTTACGCTCAGTGGAAGTGAGATAAAGCTCACACAGACCGAGTTCAATATTGTAGCTTTGCTGTCGGAGCATTGCGGAAAGGTGCTGACTTATTCCGTAATGATCTCCAATATATGGGGCTATAATGATTATGGAAGCAGAAAAAAGCTTCAGGTCAATATGGCTAATATCAGGAAGAAATTCGGAACCTCGCTTGGCGAGAAGAGCTATATCATCAATGAGCTTGGTGTTGGCTACCGAATGAGCGATAGCTGATAATATATGTTATCGGAATGAAATTCCGATATGACAGCGTAGCTGTCAGTTGCGAAGCAACAAACATATATTTCAAGGTTCACTCAGCCGTCCAAATCTCCGATTTGGAAAACGGCGAGCGGTTCTTATATCATTCAATTATTAGCCCAAGGGCAGGAATACAATACCACCTTCGCCTATCGCAGCCTTACTGCGCGAGGTGTAGACATTCACCTGATGAATGAACGAATTTATACGTATCATTACACCCGGATAGAACTCCTTGCGGCAGGATACGGAAAGATTCTGCTTCAGTTCAAGCGTTCTTTCGATATCGGCAATACGCGCCTGGTTGCGCTTGATCTCGCCCTGGAGCTGGAAGCGGGACTTCATAGCCTCTACCTTCATGTGCTCACGCTCGGGAGACAGCTTTCCGACCTTAGCAAGCTCCGTCAGTGATGTGAGTATCTTACCGAGCTGGTCCACCTTATCCTCAAGCTCTTCATTCTTATGTGTAAGCTGGTCCTTTTCCTCGGAAAGCACTGCGTTATTACCGAGCGTCAGAACGGTTTTTGTGTAGCCCTCAGAGCCGATAGTAGCCGCCTCGATATTCTTTAACGCTGTATACTTGCCGCCGACCATTACGCCCTTACCTGACGCAAGGATATTCTGACCAGCATATACCTCGCCTCCTACGAAGGTAGCGGCCTCGACATCAAGCTCACAGTGGATATTACTGTTTTCGCAGAAGCCGAGCTTTACATTACCCTTGCACTCGATATCGGAATTTATGCTTCCGAGACGGATAGTAATATCGCCGTCAGCCTTGATAGTCGCAGATGTAACCGTACCATTGATCGTTATATTCTTCTTGGAGATGACCGAGTAGCCCTCAAGCACGTTGCCCTTAATGATGACATTACCGATAAAATCGATATTGCCAGTTTTAACATCGACATCGCCACGGACAAGCAGCTCCTCCTCGACCACGAAGGTTCCTCCGAGGTAGCGGAGATTTCCGTCAACAGAAGCGATTATCTGCATACCGTCTTCGGTAAGAACTGTGCCGTTGCCGAGATTTATGCTTACGGGAACACCGATGTGCTGAGGAACAGGCTTTCCCGAAATATCCTTACCGGGCTCGCCCTCGGTAGGCATTGTAATATCGGCAATAGGAGTACCCTTGTAGATATTCTTTACAAGGCCGAGATTCTTATAATCAACAGTGCCATGCTCATCTTCAACAGGAGCAATAACGCTGTCCTTATCGAAATGGTATTTTATAGTTCCGTCAACACCGTCAACAGGCGGCTGCCAGCGCGCGATACAGATATTCTCGCCGTAGCGCTTATTCTCAACTATCGTTGAAAGTGCATCTTCAAAAACGCCATAATAAATGCCCTTCTCGGTGATCGCACTTTTTATCTGCGCTAACGTTACGTCCATGCCATCATTCTGAGGTGCCGTAACCTCCATAAAAGCGGTAGTAAGATTAGGATCAACGGAGATCTCTACTACTGCGTGGACAGGTAAAGCATTATTGGTGATCTCTGACATGAAAATTCCCCCTTGTTTTAAAAAAGATATTATTCTCTCAATTATATTTTAACACATAGAGCGATTATTTTCAACAGTTTATAGGATAGTGAATATAAACAAAGATATTACTGTGTTTTTGTGACAAAAACAAAACGCCCGCTGTTAAGCGGGCGTCTAAACTAACTATTGATTACTGATTAGAGCCACAGAAGGGGCAGAACTTTGCGCTACCCTTGATATCCTTACCACAGTTTGTGCAAGGCTTTGTATCAGGAACTGCTTCAGGAGCAGGTGCCGCAACGGGAGCAGGTGCTGCAACAGGAGCAGG
>JAZNWG010000189.1:0-3301 GCA_045593225.1 Oscillospiraceae bacterium | reverse complement strand
TGCCGTATTTACGGCATGCGTCCATCATTACCTGTGTTCCCATGATGTTTGTGCTCAGAAAAACGCCCGGGCTGTCGATAGAACGGTCAACATGGCTCTCCGCAGCAAAATTCACCACGATATCGGGGTGTTCCTCCTCGAAGACCTTGTTTACAGCCTCTCTGTCGGTGATATCCACCTTGCAGAAGCGGAAATTCGGAGCATCCATAACGGGAGCGAGCGTTTCCAGATTGCCTGCATAGGTAAGACAGTCAAGGCAGATAATGCGGTATTCGGGGTGGTTTTTCAGCATATAATGCACGAAGTTGCCCCCGATAAAGCCTGCACCGCCTGTTACGATCATTGTCATAATAGCTCCTCCGAAAGCGAGAGTATGTATTTTCCGTAATCGGTCATGGAAAGCTCCTCACCAAGCTTATGAAGCTGATCGGTAGTGATAAAGCCATTTCTCCATGCGATCTCCTCTATGCAGGAGATATAAAAGCCCTGCATTTCCTGTACGGTCTTTACAAAGCCGCTCGCCTTGTGCATTCCCTTGGGTGAGCCGGTGTCAAGCCACGAAAGCCCTCTTCCGAGAAGCGTCACATTAAGTCTGCCCTGTTCAAGATAACAGTTATTGACAGAGGTTATCTCTATCTCGCCGCGTGCGGAGGGCTTGACATTTTTCGCTATCTCAACGACCTCGTTATCATAGAAATACAGTCCGGGCACCGCATAATTGGATCTGGGCTCAGCGGGCTTCTCTTCAAGAGAGATCGCCTTGTTGTTTTCGTCAAACTCAACCACTCCGAATTCACGTGGGTCTTTTACAGGGTAACCGAATATCGCTGCGCCGCCGTTTTCTGCCTGTTCCTTCGCCATATTGAGGTACGTGCTGAAGCCCTGACCATAGAACACATTGTCTCCCAGTGCAAGGCAGACACTGTCATCGCCTATAAACTCAGCACCGAGAATAAATGCGTCCGCAAGTCCGCGGGGCTTATCCTGCGCCTTGTATTCGATATGTATTCCTATGCGGCTGCCGTCACCGAGGAGCTTCTCGTAATTAGGCACGTCCTCAGGCGTTGAAATAACAAGTATCTCTTTGAGGCCTGCCAACAGCAGCACCGACAGAGGATAGTATATAAGCGGCTTGTCATAGACAGGCAGAAGCTGCTTGCTTACTGCGATGGTATTCGGGTAAAGACGTGTTCCCTTGCCGCCTGCAAGTATGATTCCTTTCATGGGTCCTCCTAATATTAAAGCGAGTATATCACTATTCCTGACAATATAAGCGCCATGCCGATAAGCTGCTTCTTAGTAAGCTTTTCTTTGAAAAAAAAGTAGCTCAGAACAGCAACGAAAATATATCCGCTCGCCTCCAGAACAGGTGCCATAGAAAGCGGAACTACCTTCAGCGCAAAGATCGAAATAAAGGTCGTTGCAAAAAACAGGGCATAGGCTGCTATCACCAGAGGATTCAGATATTCTTTTATTTTTGAAGAGTATTCCTTCTGAGCGCTCTTTTTCAGCATTATCTGCGAAACAGAGGATATAAGCGCATTGCCGACAAGGATAAGAGAATATATAGCCAGCTCACTCATGCTTCTTTTCACCGCCTGTAACCATAAGAATAACACCTGCGATAACGATGACTCCGCCTATAATATTAGTCGGCGTAAGTGTTTCGTTAAAGAACAGCACGCCCCACAGCATGCCCCAGATGAGCGTTGTGGATTTGCTGGCATAGGCAATGTTCAGCTGAACTTTTTTCAGCATCTGCTGCCACACGATCGCATAAACACCGAGTATCAGAATTACCATTCCGTAATTGAGTATCCAGTCAAACGACAAAAACTGCTTTGTTGCCGCCATTTTGGAAAAGATACCACCGACGGAACTCATAAACAGGATAAGATAAAGAATAATGTATGGCTTTAGCTTATTCATTTTTTCTTGCTTCCTTCATGTAAAACATATCGCCGTGTCCCGGCAAAACAAAGCGGCGATCATTTCAGTGCAGATATCAATGCCTCTGCCACCATCTGAGCATCGTCTGTGGTCATTTCCGCATGAAGCGGCAGACGGAGAACACGTGCACCGTAGTCCTCGGTAACGGGACACTGCTCGGGCTTCCAGCCAAGCTCCAGACCCTTCGGTGCGGAATGGAGAGGAATATAGCAGAAATAAGCAGCTATCTGCTTTTCCCTTAGCTTATCAATAAGCTCCGTTCTTATCTCTGGGGTAGGGAGTATGATATTATACATGTGTCCGTTATGCTGAGCATATCCAGGAACGACCTGACGGGTAAGCATTCCTGCTCTTTCCGCATCTTCAAGAACGCAGTGGTAAGTATTCCAGACATTGAGACGCTTTGATGTAATCTCATCGAAACGCTCCATCTGCGCACAGAGTATCGCAGCTAACACGTCCGACGGCAGAAAAGATGAGCCGATATCGTGCCATGTATATTTATCAACAAATCCCTTTAAAAAATTGCGACGGTTGGTGCCCTTTTCACGGATTATCTCCGCGCGCTCCATATACTTTTCCTCGTTTATCACGATGCCGCCGCCCTCGCCCATGACATAGTTCTTTGTCTCATGGAAGCTGTAGCATCCCAGCTCTGTGATAGTTCCACAGAATCTGCCCTTGTATGTCGAGCCGACCGCCTGCGCAGAGTCCTCGATAACAAACAATCCATGCTTGTCTGCGATCGCATTTATTACATCATAATCACAGGGAACACCTGCGTAATCCACGCAGTATATAGCCCTTGTTTTAGGGGTAATAAGGCTCTCGATAAGACGTTCATCAATATTCATCGTGTCCTTACGGATATCACAGAACACCGGCTTTGCTCCTCTCAGTAGAAAAGCATTTACGGTCGAAGGGAATGTAAACGACGGCACGATAACCTCATCACCCGGCTCAAGCTCGATAAGGAGCGAAGCCATTTCAAGAGCAGCGGTGCCTGATGTGGTCAGAAGCATCCTCTCAACTCCGAAACGCTCCCTGAACTGCTCATACACCTTTGCGGTATATTTTCCGTCACCCGAGAGCAGGCCGTTATACAGCGCATCTACAACGTATTTTTCCTCTAAGGCGGTCACTGAGCTTTTGGAGAATCGTATCATGTTTTTTACCCCTTTATTATCGACCAGCACAGACTGGTTGAATATTTCATTATAGTGCTTATTTCATGCGGCATCTTGCCTAAAGCCTGCAAAACTGCACCCTGCCGCGATCAAACGTGACACTTTCACGTATAAATTATACACCTTATCAAGGGCATTGTCAAGTTGACGAAGCAAAACGAGAC
>JAZNWG010000188.1:0-2118 GCA_045593225.1 Oscillospiraceae bacterium | reverse complement strand
AATGAATATCTTGAAGCTATTGATTTCGCTTGCGGCGATTTCGAAAAAGTTAAAGCCAATGCTACATATGCAGGTCAGTGCAGCACAGCACTTACATGGTGCCAGTGGGCTGATAAACTCGGCGATAGAGCTCCTATGTATGCTTATTGCGTAGACCAGCCGCGTCCTGAAGATCCGCTCGGAACATCTCACGGTGTTGACGTTGACTATGCATTTGATAACCTCCACTATATGAGAAAAGCTCACGTTGGTGCAGATTACGACGTATCAAGACAGGCTAACCTCTACTGGACAAACGGCGATATAACCGTGCCACGCGATCAGTTCCAGCCTGTTATAGACCAGCTCGGGCTTGCAAAGGAGCTGTACTGCTTCTCTGTTGACAAGGCGTGTCGCTTCTGTGCGACAGTCCGCGAGGCAGGCGTGGGACATTTCCGCGTAAGCTTCGCAGTGCCCGAGAATATCCTCAGCACAGAGACCAGCATCGAGGCTATCAGAAGCTCGCTGCTGGAGTATTCCCTCCCCCCTAACGCTATCAGCGTAGCCGTTTCCGAGGGCGAGCGTACCCTCTATGCAGGCAATATGTTCCTGCAGCAGATGTCAAAGATAGGCGTGAATATCATCGCGGACGACGTAGGCGGAAGCTACTTCACCATCGCACCGCTTGAAAATCCCGCAGTAAAGACCATAAAGATACGCGCAAACCGCTTCACCGAAGACGCTGTTTCAGCGTCCTTCCTGCAGTCTGTCATAAGGCTCGCGCACGAAAAGGGCATAGCGGTATGCGTAAAGAACGTTGACAGCCCTGCGCTGTTCAACAACGTGAAAAGATATGATATCGACCTCATGGAGGGCGTTTTCAACGGCAGACCTCTCCACAGCGAAGAGTTTATGGAAAAGCTCATCGGAAATCGTATCAGAAGCAGATAAAAAGAATACAGCCTGTCCCTCCTGCATAGAATTATGCGGGAGGGATATTTTATGCTATACAACAGCCTGCACCATCTGATAAACCAAAGCTCGTCCTCGCGCGCGTTCTTTCTGTCGCTGCCCGTCGAGGTGCAGATGGTGCTGCACAAGGATAATTTTCATATACACACGCAGCTGCAGCTTCGGCACAAGGCAGAGATAGTACAGAGCCTTATGCGCAAGGATCTAATCTGAACAGCGTTCTGCACGAAAAAACAAAGGGATTTCAGTGCATATTCACGAGCCGAAAAAATGCTGTTTTGACCCGAACTGTATACCTGCACAAACCAAACCACAGCAAAACTGTGCATATCAGCCAAAGACCGCCGTTTTCCGAAAAACAGCGGTCTTTTTCCATTTCTGCGATTTGGCCACTCCGTCAATTGCGTTTTTGTCGTTTTTTGTCGTATAATCCAACTATGGAGGGAACGCCATGAACTACCCAAACATCATTCAATTCGAAATCTCGGGGCGATATGCGCTGTTTACTGACCCACTGACAAGCTGCGGCGGAGATAAATGCTCGCTGCCTGTGCCGACCTATGAAGCACTCAAAGGCATGGCGCGGGCAATATACAGCAGCGCAGAATTCAGCTGGGTGATAGACGCGGTACGGATAATCGCGTCCATCAATATGACCGAAGCCATGGCGCTCACAAGACGAAACTACTTTGAAAAAGGTCAGGATATAGCCATATACACCTATCTGCGCAATGTGCGCTACAAGGTGCTGGCGCATATGGAATTTCCCGAGGGCACACCGCCTGAAACACAGCACAAGCATTACTCCATAGCGCGGCGAATGCTACGAAAAGGCGGCAGACGCGAGGTGTTCCTAGGAACAAAAAGCTGCCCCGCCGAGGTGTCACCGTGCCGTTTTCATGACGGCGAGGGCTTTTACGACGATATTTCAGAGGACTTCGTGCTTATGTACCACAGCATTACCTACAAGGACGGCGAGACTCATTCGGTGCAGCTTTTCCACTGTCATATGGAGAACGGTATCATCACATTTCCGAGACCCGAGGAATGTCCCATAAGCCGCAGGACAAAAAGCCATGCACTGGTTTGAGCAGCTGTACAGGCTGTATGGTGAGCGCGATATTCCACTGTTTCACGAGTGGGTGTACACCGATATTCTCGTTGATA
>JAZNWG010000187.1:0-4311 GCA_045593225.1 Oscillospiraceae bacterium | reverse complement strand
CAGCAAGGGCGCGCAGATTGATATCGTCGGATGCATTATATGCGAGCAGATCAGCGAGTTCATCAAGCGTTCTGATCGGTGTGTCATCATCAATCCTATCGGATGTGAGTATCTGAAGACCTAACATGCCACACACGCGTTTCAAGCCTACATGCTGCATTTTTTCGTTCAGTAAAGCCACATCTACGTGTCGTCCTGAACGAATCATATTGTTTCGAATGATATTTTCTCGATTTTTGAAGCTATTCGGTCGACCCCATTCGCTCTTTTGCAGATAGCTGGGCATTCTTTCTTTGAATTGAGCTGTAAACAGATTGTTATTGTGATCACGCATCTGTCGTGCTGTTGGCGGGGTAAAGGCAAGCACGTCATTATTGATCCAGAATGTTTCATTGATGTACAATGCCACCATTGTGGTATCATAGTTAAATGAGTTGTATCCCATGAGATATGGATGTACAATATCAGAATAACCATCGTCTGTATCGTATACGAACAATTTGAAGTCCGGATTTTCGGCAGCAAGTCGTTCAAATACGCCGTTGTCATCTTTTGCGCCAAAAGTTGTTATCAGGTGTATATTGGCGTCATAATCGTGCAGGTCAAAATAGCGTATTATACCACTGAAATTTTTGTTTTTGGCGTAAATTCGCTTATTGATATATTCTTTGATCTCATCTGTGAGTACAAAACGTCCGTTTTCATCACCTGCTGTGTCGAGCTTATCGTCAACGAGCAGATAGACATCGAGAAAGTTTTCGTTGTAACGGAAATTACATAGTGAAAACACGTTGCTGAGACTCTCTATGTCATAAAAATTTCTAGCGATTGTCTTGGGCGGTCGCCTATCAACGACAAGTGCTGCACAATCATTTGCGATCGATTCGATCGATTCACAAAATGCAGACAATCTTATATTGGATCTGTCGAACTTACGATCTGCGTCAGAGCAGGGAATAAGCTTGCTGAAATCCATGATCTCTGCCAGAATATTGTTCTCAAACGTCAAAAGTACACCATTAACGCTGTTGTACTTATCAACATCTATGGGAACAAAATATTCAATGCGGTTGTCGTCTGCGTCAACGTGATAGACAGGTCCGCAATAATAATTGGTCACAGTTGCGTCCAAAATATGAGGAAATGTTTCACGTAACAGATTGATATAACCTGAGTTTACTCGGTATACGCCAAATCGTGTGCGCTTTTTGGATTTGTTTTTCATATTGTGATACGTAGTGATATGGCGGTCGTAATAAACAACGAAGCCGATACACTGTTCCTTTCCATCAATTGTTTGTATTTATGTTTTCTTAAAAATAAGGCGTTATCATATGATAACGCCTTATTGCTGATTCATATATCAAAGCATATCGTCATCAAATCGATCATCGAGTGACACACATTCGGTGAGTTCACATTCTTCACAATCGCCGATGCATCTGTTACAAGACTCACACTTGTTGTCAGATGCGATCATTCTTGTTGTCTTTGTGCGGTTTTTTACCGCAACAGGCTTTGTGTTTTCGATAAGGCTGAACAGATGGCGGAGGTTCTTTGAACCGAGAGCCTTCTTCAGTAGACAGATATAGATACCCTTTTCTGTGTCGAATGTTTCATCAGGCTGGCAAGTTACAACGACCTTATCGCCATCGTTGAAATATACGACTGTGTCGGGCGCATTGCTTACGATCTTTGTTATTCTGGGTATATAGCCCATCGACGCAATAGCGTCAAAATCAATATTCTTGCAAGCATCGATGCTGCCGACCTTGACATTGCCTGCAATGCCGTAGTCGATCTCTTCCGGCGTCAGAACAGAATCAGTGAGTGCTTCTCTGATGGCATAATAGCTTGCAATATTCTTATGAGACTTATAAGCCTCGATACCGGCATTCATTATGTCGGCAAAATAGCTTGCTTTGTTTGCGTCATTCTTTGACGGCTCGCGACCCTGCGCGATGTCTGCCATTACGCGGCAATAGTGCTGATAATCGTGTTCCCACGAAGTATTATACAGCTGATCTGAGATTTCTTTGTTAGTGATTACAAACATAGATGTTGTTCCTTTCATGTTGTCAAACAGTGTTGTTGTCAAAGTTGTCAGTATTGTCATCGTCGTCATCATCATTTGGTATAACGATAACAGACGGTGTGTTGCTGCGGCGAACGATTCCTCTGAAGCGGTCTGTTGTAAGACGGGGAGAGGATATCTTGTTGATATCGTTGCCTGTATAGCTGGGGTTTTTCCACGATTCCAGATTAAACTGTGCTATCAAAGGTTCAGGACAGTCCATTTTATTGCTGACTCGTACCAATCCACTTGTAGATTGCCATGTTTCGCAGAAACCCGGCTCAAGAAGCAATATATCGAGCTGTTTCTTGAATGTGATCTTACCCTCAGGTTTGCCACAGGGGTTACAGCGGTTATACCATGATTTATAAAGGTCATACATGAAATCAGTGGGTATCAGATCCCACGTAAATCGGTCCATAAATTCATTGAGGAATTCACGAATAGGATCATTAAGCTCTTTATATGCACCCAGAAGATCTCTGCAGCGGGTGGGTATAGAAAGTTCATAAAAGTCAGTGTGAAGCACTTTCTTCAATACGTACTCAAGAACCTCGGGACGAGCGATGTAGTCATTCTTTATGTACCGTCGTTCTGCACCTGTGAAGCACTTGTCCATGGGAACGAGTATCTGGCGACGGTAGAATGAGTCTGATTTATCACGGATACGGGGCAGATCGTTAACACATTGTACCATAAAGCCCCAGAAACGGAATGATATGGGGTCTTTAAATTTACGGTTTATCTGTACTATATCATTAGTCACGATAGCTTTCAGTGCACCGAGTGTATCAAGGTATCTACCAACGTCATTCTCATCAACGATAATAGCGTTACAATGCAGCAACGGCTGCAAAGCAAAATCTTTGCCAAAATCACTGAGGCTGATACTTGTGTGATTGCCATCACCACAAAGATTACGCATCAGCTCACAAAGTGTTCCTTTACCATTGTTTCCTGCCGTTGAATACAGCCATATAGATCTGTTCCAACGAACGAACGGGCGAATGATCGCTCCGAGCATCTGCCAAAGCAGTTCGACGATCTCAGGGTCATCTGACAGCTCAGCTATCCATGACTCAACATCCCAGTCGGTGTTATCAGCATCGTTATGGATAACAGTAAGGGAAGCATTGGGGTTGTAGTTAACTTTGGACTTTGTCAAGAAGATCATATCCGGTGTAAAAGGGTAGAGGGTCTTCGTTGAATAGTCAAAAATGCCATTGTTTACAGCAATAAGGTCTCGGTTATGAGTTCGCTGTCGTCTGGGAGCCAAAGACTGAAGCACGAAGTATACCTCTTTGAACTTGCCTCTTTCAAGCTGATAGTCATATTGCTTAACGATGCGATATAACGTGCTTTCACTTGCGTCATAGGTTCCTTTGTTGGGACCGCTGTCACAATATACAGCAACGAGGTCTTCTTCAGTCTCAATGTTTGTTTCAGTGGTATCGATCCTTATTACACTATGGAAAAACATAACTATTTCAGCAAGCTGCTGGGGCAATAGTCGTTCGATGCTTCTCCAAGGAGCGTGCAGCGGCATTTTTTTCGGATTGCCATTCTTATCTAAAATAGCTTTACCGTTCTTGTCGCGCATCGGTATCGATGGTATAGACATATTTTCAAGCGCTATCATATCGTTTACATCAGATATGAGCTCTTGTTCGATAGTACGAGCGTCAGGCGGATTATTTTTGTCAATTTGCGCAAGATATGACTTTGTTGTATCGTATATAATGTCATTCAGGGTGCGCTGAGGTACGCCTGCGTTGTCGTACGCAATGCTGTCAGACACAGATGTCGTTCTCCTTTCTTCAGTATTTGTTTATAAAGTGTGTATAATTATTATATCACACTTTTTTGAATAAGTCAATCGTATATATCGATAAATGAACATGTTTTACATATAAATGTGCGGTTTTCGTGCAAATCGTTTGTAAGAAAACCGTCGCATCGCTTTCGATGCGAAAGTGTATTTATCATGTAATTTATAATAAGGTGTAGGTGAATAAAACAGTTTCATATATATTTTCTCAGAATAATTATCATGTTCATATTTATATTTTCATGAAACAAAGAGCATAAGGGAAAATGTCACGTGCCTGTCACATTCTGTGTCACAGAGTTTGAAAAACGGGGTCAAAGTTAGTGACATTTTTAGCAAACTCTGTGACACCATTTTTTTCCATTCGTTATTTTAACCAAATAACATTATCACTGCAACAAACGAATTT
>JAZNWG010000186.1:0-5869 GCA_045593225.1 Oscillospiraceae bacterium | reverse complement strand
ATAGGCAGACAGGCTAGCTTGAGGTGCTAGTGTCCGTATAGACGTGTGGGTTCAAGTCCCGTCACTCGCACCAAAACCGCTGAACGAAAGTTCAGCGGTTTTTTGTTTTTATTAAGCGAGAATTTCGCATTATAATGCGGTTTTGCAGCATCGTCCGCACAAAAACGCTATTCGCCGAGAAGTTACATTTATTGCCAAATATGCATCCTTGGGACTTACTTGGGACTTATGTATCATCACCATTCTTTTTAGTCAGGCTGATCGAGTTCGCCACCGCATCACAAGCCTTGACCTGATTCTCCTTGAACATATGGCTGTACAAATTCATTGTTGTCGAAACCTGAGAATGTCCCAGAATAATATTGCATTTTTTCCCGAATTATGTTACAATATATGTAATATCGTTACGATAAGATCTGTATTGTATCTCAGCATTACGTCAGGAGGAAAGGGTTTATGGAAACAAAGCTTATGAAAGTTGCCTTCGAGGCTATTACCTGCAACACGACAGACCTGATGTTTCTGAAGGACGAAAATCTGGTGTATCGCGCGGCTTCACTGCCTTTTGCCAGAATGGCAGGCAAAAGATCTGTCGATGAGGTAATAGGTCATACGGATTTCGAGCTGTTCGATGACGAAAACCTTGCGAAGCGCTATGTTGCGGACGACCGCAAGCTTCTCTCCAGCGGAAAAGACCTTACAGACTACGTTGAACCCATTACCGACGACCATGGCAATGCGAGATACGGCTCTACCTCAAAATATGTGTTGAAGAATGAAAATGGCGAGCCTATCGGTATTCTCGGAGTAACCAAGGACATAACAAGAGAATACCTCGCCCGTAAGCGCTATCAGCAGGAATTCAGATATCTTTTCGAGCTTCCGAAGGATACATATGCTGTATGCTACATAGACGTTGACAGCTGGAGAATAATCTGCCAGCGCCGCCAGAAGATAAACAAAGGCACTGTACAGGAATGCCAGACTGTGGAAGAAATGAGCGAATACGCGGTCGCTTCTATCGCTGATATAAAAAGTGACGCTTCGGAGTTCTACCGTCACTTCACTCCCGGAGCGCTTCGCGGCATATACTCAAGCGGCAGAAGATCATTATCTTTCAAATACGAAAGAAAATTGACAGACGGTTCAACACGCTGGGTACATACTGAAGTAAACTTTCTTACCGACGCGGACAGCGGTCACCTGTGCGTAATGCTTTCCGCCAAGGATATCAACGAGATAAAGCAGGAGCAGGACAGGCTGGTAAAGGCTGCAAAGCTGGATTCGATGACGATGTTACTCAATCACGAAACCACCATGGAGTACATAACCCAGATCCTTCGTGACGAGGACGACAGACAGCACGCATTATTCATGCTGGATATCGACAATTTCAAGGAGCTCAACGACACACTGGGACATCAGACAGGCGATGAATTTCTTATCGAGCTTGCAAGGGAGCTTAAAAATCATTTCCGCGAAAGCGATGTTATCGGCAGGATAGGCGGAGATGAGTTCTTCGCGCTGATGCGCAACGTAACGGAGCATGAACAGATCGAAAGAAAAGCAAAGGATCTTATCGATATCATTCAAGGCATTACTGAAAAACTCCCGCAGGTAGAATTGGGAGGCAGTATCGGAATAAGCATATATCCGAAGGACGGCAAGACTCTTGATGACCTTTATGCAAAGGCTGATTCCGCCATGTACGATGCAAAGCGTGACGGAAAGAACAAGTATGTATTTTCATGATTCAGACATATAAATTAAGCCGCCCCTATCGGGCGGCTTAAATTTTTTTGTAATCCTTTACAAAAACAATTGACATATCGAAAAAAAGGTGGTAAAATAGGATAAAGATAATATGTAAACGTTATCTTAGGTAAAAAACTAAATCTTGAACAGGAGGAATATCAACATGATAAAGTTCAGACGCGCTATTGCGTGTGCACTCGCTGCAACAATGATCCTCGGCGTTGCAGGCTGTGAGGATGCGCCCGCAGGCGGTAACGCACCTGTCAATAACCCCGACACTATCCAGACCACTACCTCTGCAACAACCGCTATCACCTCTATCGACCCCGATGAGCTTGCTGCAACTGACGCAGAGATCAAGGACGTTTCCAGCGAGTCCTTTGCTCCCGACGGAAACTCCGGCAAGATCGTATGGCTCGGCTACTACGATCTGCTGACAGACGGCAGCTCATCCGAGCAGTACAAGATCTTCACAAGCGAGACCTACGGCGGTGAGATCGAGTATGTTTCCTGCTCCAGCGGCTCCGCTTACTTTGATAAGCTCGGTACAATGATCGCTTCCGACACCTCGCCCGACATCGTTCGTTACGAGTGGCTGTCCTACCCCATGGGCATGGGCAAGAACATGTACGAGAGCGTTGACGGTCTTATCGACATCGAAACTCCCCTGTGGGAGGAGATGTCCGATGTTATCGAGGACTTCGTATATCAGGGCAAGCACTACTACCTGCCCTACCGTATCACTCCCAACTTCGCTATCAACTACAACCGCAAGGTAGTTATCGACGCAGGTCTTAAGGATCCTTATGATCTCTACATGGAGAACAACTGGACATGGGATACCTTCCGTGAGCTTATGATCCAGTGGTGCAACCTCAGCGACGAGAACATCGGCTACTGCGGTACAGGCGGTATGAGCTTCATTGCTACCACAGGCACTCCCCTTATCGACGTTAAGGCTGACGGTACTATCTCCAACAACGCACAGGACGCTAATGTAACACGCGCTATGGAATTCCTTTCCGGTCTGTACCGTGACGGCCTTACATACCAGAAGGAGCTTGGCGACTGGGTTTCCCCTGAGCTGTGGGCTACAAACTCTGACCGTATCCTGTTTCTCGGCATGGGTCCCGAGTGGACTTACTCCGCGGCTTCCGGTGCTATCCAGAACCCCTCCGGTGTTGAGAACGACATCTGTGGCGTTCCTTCCGACTTTGCATTCGTTCCCTTCCCCCGCGATCCTTCCTCTGACACCTACTCCGTAGCTTACGATACCTTCGGCTACATGATCCCCAAGGGCGCTAAGAACATCAAGGGTGCTGTTGACTGGATCCAGCTGAACAGAGTATATCAGACAGACGAGGGTCTTGCTGCTACCGCACGCGAGGACGCTATCAATCCCACACCCGTATACTACACAGCAGGCAAGTACGAGGGCCAGCAGAAGTGGGGCCTTGTATGGGACGAGCGTGTATACGACGTATGGCAGGATATGACAGATACCTCCAAGTTCGACTTTGTATTTGACGACTGCTACGGCTTCAGCAGCGATCTTACTTCGCTTGCTGACACACTGCTCGACACACCTCTGTTTGAGGGTGCTTCCTGGTCTCAGATCAGTGCAGAGAACGCTCCTCTGATCGAGGCTATCATCGACGAGTATCGTTGATCTGATAGTATTATGATACTACATTCCGTGCTATCTGTCCACGGCATGTCTGTTGACAAAAACTAAACCAAAACGTGAAAATCCACCGTATCTCGTTTGATACGGTGGATTTTTATAGATAAAACTGATCCTCAGCATTCATTGCTCTCGCCTGCTCTATCCAGTAGCTTCTGAGCGCCTCTACCATGTCGGTAGCATGCTGCTGTGCAGTCTGCTCGTTGTACTCCTGAAATTCGCTGAAAACATGGCCGCAGTGCTCCATTGAGCCTGCTTCAAAACCGCCGCTGACGCCTGTCAGCCACTTGCCGAATGTACCCTTTTTGAATTTGAAGATATAGTACATCATTCCATGCAGCTGAAACTCGCCCACAGGCTCTATCTTTTTAGGTGCTTTTCCTAGCTCCGCAGGGTTTGCAAGCCAGCGTATCATCGCAGCCTTTGCCGCTTCCTGTTGCAGCGTCATAATTTACCTCCCATAATCGACAAGGACACGGCTTAGTGTGTGTACCACGTAGAAGCTTTTAACCCCGCCGTTTTGCAACTGCGGGGTTAGCTGTTTCTTATATAAAAGGCGGGAATTGCCCAAAGGGGCTCCCCTTGCCGTGTCCCTACATTATCAAAGATCGTTTGCAATGTCGATGTTGTCGCCTGTGAGTCCTACATAAGCTCCGTCAGAAGCCTCTGCAGCGTCCTTATGTGCAAGCAGCCACTTGTTGCAGGCGCGCAGCCACTTATCCTCCTCGTTTACAGGCTTTATCATAGGCATAACGCCGTTTGTGCCCTTAGGAAGCACGATGACTACCTTAAATCCGCTGTCCTTTGCACCGTTGCAGGGAGCATAGTGCAGAGTTGTAGCGTATACCTCAACTACCTGACCTGCGCTCGCCTTGAACGCCATTACCTTAGATGTATCAAGCTTGCCGTCAATGATGTCGTCCTCCTTTGCAACCAGCAGAACGAAGTCATACAGACCGATGTTGAGCTCGCTGTCGCGGTGATATTCGAGGCAGTTCAGCTTTGTGTTGTGGCCATTGCAGTAGCCTATCTGAATAGGCATTCCGCCGTAAGCGTTGTTCTGAAGCTGACCGAAAAGGCAGGTGTTCTCAAGGGCCGCAACGCTTGCTACATAATCAACGCCCTCGGGCAGAGGAGTTTCAGCCTCCAGCGCTTTCAGCAGGCAAGTGGTGTCGTAGCCGTCCAGCACCTTGCCGTAGGGTGCAAATTCCTTGTCCAGTACAGAATAAATTTTCATAGTCTTACGTCCTTTCGTTTATGTGTTTAAAATAAGTTCAAACCTGAATTTCTGCTTCACCTCGGGGTATTTCTCCCTGTCTACCTCGGACAGGAACATCTCCACAGGGCGTGCATACAGCTTCATATCACCGTACAGCGCGCGGTAGATGACGAGCGTTTCCTCGGTCTCGGTATGCATTGCCGTGCCTATTATTTCGTAGGTGTACAGCGGAGTTTCGCGCTCCTGCTCAGACAGCAGCTCGCGCTTGAAGTGCTGCACAACAGCACCGCTTTTTAGTTCGTTCAGCGTCATATCAGTCGCCCTCGAAAAGAGGTGTTGAGAAATAGCGCTCCGCGGTATCTGGAAGCACTGTTACGACAGTCTTACCCTTGCCGAGCTTCTTTGCGAGCTTTCTTGCCGCAGCAACATTCGTTCCTGCAGAAATGCCGCACATAAGGCCCTCAAGTCGTGCGAGGTCCTTTGCGGTCTGGATAGCCTCCTCATCTGTGACGATGTAAACGTGGCTGTAGATGTTGAGATTAAGGTTTTCGGGGATTATGCCATCGCCTATACCCATCTGAAGATGTGTGCCGATAGTACCGCCTGCGAGGATAGCTGCATTCTGAGGCTCAACAGCCCATATCTCGATATCGGGATACTGTGCCTTCAGCGTTTCGCCTATGCCGCTGAGCGTGCCGCCTGTACCTATGCCCGAGCAGAAGCCGTGAATCTCCTTGCCTGCCTGCTCCAGTATCTCAAGACCTGTATGATGCTTGTGAACGAGGGGATTAGCCTTGTTCTCGAACTGCTGAGGAATATAGACGTTGGGGTTCTCCTCTTTCATGCGCTGGGCTGTACGCAGGCACTCCTCGATGCACTCGCCGATATTGCCATCGTCATGCACCAGCTTAACCTCTGCGCCATAGTGCTGCACCAGCATTCTGCGCTCACAGCTGACGGAGTCGGGCATGATTATCACTGTCTTATAGCCGCGCACTGCGCCCACCAGCGCAAGTCCTATGCCCTGATTACCACTTGTAGGCTCGACAATGATGGTATCCTTATTGATAAGGCCCTCGCGCTCAGCAGTGATTATCATATTATGGGCAGTTCTGGTCTTGATAGAGCCGCCGACGTTAAGTCCTTCGAACTTTACAAGTATCTCGGCGCTGTCCTCGTCAACCATGCGGTTTAAGCGTATCAACGGAGTA
>JAZNWG010000185.1:0-3570 GCA_045593225.1 Oscillospiraceae bacterium | reverse complement strand
TGGCCTCCGACTTCATCGAAATGCTGAATTTTGTGTGCGATCGCGTGAATATACCTGTTATCGCAAGCGGTGGCTGCGGCGCTATAAACCACTTCTCCGAGGTGTTTGAGCAGACGAATTCCTCCGCGGCACTTGCGGCTTCGCTGTTCCATTTCGGCGAGCTCACAGTAGGCGAAGTAAAGGATTATCTGAAGAAAAAGAATATTCCTGTGAGGTAAGATATGTCTTTCTGGAAAAAGCTTTTTAACAGAAAGCCTAAGCCGAGCGAAAACGCAAAGAAGATCATAGATTTCTTAGGCTGTGAGTGCGAGTATTTTCCTCGCTCTGCAACCAATAAGGATTTATTGACGAAGTACGGCGAGGCGCTTAAAAAGTGGCGCAAGGGTGGAGCAGAATTTCCTGTTATTATTGTTGTTGACGCAACGCTGACCGAGTGGCTTACTGATATTATTTCGGAGGGCAAAACTCCAAAACAGCTCCGTGAGGAAATTCTGATGAATACCTCCTCATATCGTGTTGCTATAAATACTGAAGGAAAAACCAAGCAGCAGATTCATGACGAGGCGCGTTCGAATGCCTGTGCAGATGGGAAGCGACTCATTGGAGAAATGCTTGAAATGCGCAGGGAAGAGTTGGCGCTTGATGAAGAAAACGATCTTCTGGATTTTACCGAAGAAGATGTTCTGAACGAGTCATGTGAGGGACACGCTGTGCGGAAGTTTATAGGTTTTCGTGATTACAAAGACAACAGCGTCACGGAAACGATACTTGCGCTTATCCCCACAACAAAGCCGTTTGAGGTGTTTGCATGGGTGCCGTTTGGCGGCTGGAACGAATGTCCCTCCGCAGAGGATATGATACATATATCCCGTTACTGGTACTTAAAGCATAATGCTGTGCCAGCCGTTATCTCACATGATACGCTGGAGTTTTTATGCGATCCGCTTGAAATACAAGGCGCTATGGAAACGGCAGTGGAGCATTTCGCTGTATGTCCTGATAACGTATATCAGGGAGTGGGAACTGTCGCGGCGCTTGCCGATTCGCTTACAAAATCCACCGTTTGGTGGTTCTGGTGGGACTAATGAGGTGAACAATGGGACTTATAGAAGAAACAAACGAGCTTATGCTCGATTTTGACAAGCTTGCTAAGATATCGCCCGAGAATAAGGTGATCCCTGTTGCTGTGCAGAATCTGCATACCAAAGAGGTCATTCTGGTGGCGTATGTGAACGAGCAGTCGCTTAAAGAAAGTATAAAACAGCGCAAGGCGATCTTCTGGAGCACCTCGCGCAACAAGCTTTGGTATAAGGGCTTGGAGTCGGGAAATACTTTCACGCTCCATCATATCTATGTCAATTGCGAACAGAATTCGCTGGTATTTCAGGTGACCCCTGATAAGGGAAACATCTGCCACACCAGCTGGAACGGCGTCGCAAATAACTGCTACTACCGCGAGCTTGATATGGAAACAATGAAGCTGATAAATCTTAACGAAGTAAAGGAGAAGTAATTATGCAGGCATTCAGAGATATGTACGACGTTGTCGTTAACCGCAGAGACAACCCTCAGGAGGGCAGCTACACCTGCTACCTGTTTGAAAAGGGTCTTGATAAGATACTGAAGAAGTGCGGCGAGGAGTGTACTGAAATGGTCATTGCTGCAAAGAACGCTGATAAGGACGAGCTTTCCAATGAGATCAACGACCTTATGTATCATATGGTCGTTCTTATGGTTGAGTGCGGCGTTTCTGTTGACGATATAGAGAAGATAATGGTGGAGCGTGCTGCCAAGATCGGCAACCTCAAGCAGTTCCACGTAAGCGACCATAACACCTGACGCTATGATGAAGTTAGAAAAGCTGTTAGATATTTACGGCGATGACATTTTCGCGTTTGCGCTGATCATAACAAAGGATTTCAATTCCGCAAAAGAAGTCTTTGTGCGTGTGACATCTGAATATTATGATATCCCAGAGCACGATGGTGCTTTCTATGAGATAATCTCTAAGGAGTACAAACTGTGCCAGAATGTCGACGGCAATGAAAGTGCTTCTACGCTGACAGGTGTCGAGCTTGATTCAAAGCACATGGCTGTACTTGAGGAGCTGCTTGTGAAGCGTGAGACCGTGCGTACTGTTGCGCACATGTACTATGGAGATGAGTTTTCGACTAGTGAGATAGCTTCTATAATCGGAAAGTCTGAGAAATTTGTTAATGAGCTGCTTTCAGAGGAGCTTTCGGATGAGCTTAAAGCGAAGCTTGAAGAACACTACATGGAGATCTGTGCAAAAATCAAGGCGGAAGATAAACTCAAATCCTATGTAATGCGCGCGGTATATAACAGCACTTCCAAGCGCGATTTTGAGGTGAGGGAAGAGGCTGTTGCAAAGCACGTCTGGTCAACAAAGCAGAAGGTCATTGTTATAGTCGTTGCAGTAATTGTGACGTTCGCATTGAGTTTTATTATTCCGATCGTTGAGAAATATTTCGATATGCTTGAGGACGAAAGCGGTTATTCCTATGAAGTCCCTGAAACTGATGAAATATTCACCTACACCTATGAGGCAAACGCTGCTAAATCTGAGTAATTTGTTAATTTTTTTGCGAAAATATATTGCTTTTTATGACGAAATGCGTTATAATTAAAGTAATGGTTTTATAACCAACATCAAAAAACAAAGGAGATAATTATTATGTTAGTTTCTGCTAAGGAAATGCTGAACAAGGCTCGCGAAGGCAAGTACGCTGTTGGCCAGTTCGACATCAACAACCTTGAATGGACAAAGGCTATCCTGCTTACAGCACAGGAGCAGCAGTCCCCTGTAATTCTCGGTGTATCTGAGGGCGCAGGCAAGTATATGTGTGGTTACACAACAATCGTAGGCATGGTAAACGGCATGATCAACGAGCTCGGTATCACAGTTCCCGTTGCTCTTCATCTTGACCACGGCTCCTTCGAGGGTGCAAAGGCTTGTATCAATGCAGGTTTCTCTTCCATCATGTTTGATGGCTCTCACTATCCTATTGAGGAGAATATCGCTAAGACAACTGCTCTCGTAAACGCTTGTGACGTTCTCGGCATCTCTCTCGAGGCTGAGGTTGGCTCCATCGGCGGTGAGGAAGACGGCGTTGTTGGTATGGGCGAGTGCGCTGATCCCGACGAGTGCAAGATGATCGCTGATCTCGGCGTTTCCATGCTCGCTGCAGGTATCGGTAACATCCACGGTAAGTATCCCGAAAACAGGGCAGGTCTCTCCTTCGAGACTCTCGAGGCTGTTAAGGCTGCTACAGGCGATATGCCACTGGTTCTGCACGGCGGCACAGGTATCCCGGCTGAGATGATCAAGAAGGCTATCTCCCTTGGTGTTGCTAAGATCAACGTTAATACTGAGTGCCAGATCGCATTCTCCGCTGCAGTTCGTGAATACATCGAGGCAGGCAAGGACCTTCAGGGCAAGGGCTTCGACCCAAGAAAGCTTCTCGCTCCTGGCTTTGAGGCTATCAAGGCTACAGTTAAAGAGAAGATGGAACTCTTCGGTTCTATCGGCAAGGCTTGATCACAAGCTAA
>JAZNWG010000184.1:0-2891 GCA_045593225.1 Oscillospiraceae bacterium | reverse complement strand
TAAAGATAGATATCCTTATCGGGATCCTGTCCCTCAAGATAAAGGAGCTGTGCCATAACAACGCTGGCTGTTGCGTGGTTGACCTCGTCGTGCAGAAGGATTATTCTGTCGTTCAGAAGTCGGGAGAAGATGTCATAGGAGCGCTCGCCGTGGCTGCTCTGCTCTACGACGTAAGGAATGTATGCCATAGTTGCCGTCCTTTCTCCGCCTCAGCGGAATATGTCGGATTTCGCCGACCTGGGTCTAAACCGAAAAGCCGCGCACTGTGTACGCGGTCTTTCGTAAGCTGTGGATTATTCTGTTACTTCTTCGATCTTTGCGCTGTCGCGAACGATGTCGAGAGCCTTTTCGATCTTCAGATCGCCTGTGATAGCTTCCTTGTCAAGAACGGACTTAACCTTGTCAACGTCCATCTTGTACTGCTCTGCGAGATCTGCGTAGCCCTTCTCCATATCCTCATCAGTGATCTCGATATTCTCGTTTGCTGCGATCTGCTCGAGGCACAGACGGAGATCTACCTGCTTCTTTGCAACTTCCTTGAATGTAGCTCTGAACTGCTCCATTGTAAGGCCTGTATACTTAAGGTAATCCTCGATTCTGATGCGGTTGGAAGCGCTCCACTCGCGTGCGATATCGTTGATGCGGCGCTCGTACATAACCTCGGGAACCTCTGCCTCCATCTTAGCGAGCAGTGCATCTACGAGGTCGTTGTCAACCTGCTGCTCCATATCGTCAGCAGCCTTCTTCTCGAGCTTTGTCTTGATGTCAGCCTTCAGCTCATCAACTGTATCGAACTCGCTTACGTCCTTAACGAACTCGTCATCGAGCTCGGGCATATCCTTGCCCTTGATCTCGTGCAGCTTGCACTTGAATACAACTGCCTTACCAGCGAGATTCTCAGCCTGATACTTCTCGGGGAATGTTACGTTTACATCGAACTCGTCGCCGATGTTCTTGCCAACTACCTGCTCCTCAAAGCCGGGGATAAAGGTGTTGCTGCCGAGCTCTAAGGGGAACTTCTCGCCCTTGCCGCCCTCAAATGCCTCGCCGTCGAGGTAGCCATCGAAGTCGATAACTGCTGTATCGCCGAGAACAGTAGCTCTGTCCTCAACAGAAACGATTCTTGCATTTCTGCTTCTCATCTTGTCGATCTCAGCGTTGATAGCGTCGTCATTTACAGTCTTGACAGTCTTCTTTACTTCTAATCCCTTGTAATCGGAAATCTTTACTTCGGGCTTAACGATAAGATTTGCTGTGAACTTTACGCCTGTTTCCTTGTTAACATCGAGAACCTCTGTCTCAGCTACGTCAACTACCTCAAGGCCTGTCTTCTCAACAACAGCTACGATATTGTTGTTGTAAAGAGCGTTTACAGCCTCCTCGTAGAATACGCCCTCACCGTAGTGAGCCTCGATCATCTTACGGGTAGCCTTACCCTTACGGAAGCCGGGGATTGCGATGTTCTTCTTTTTCTTGTTGTAAGCTGTGTTTACAGCAGCCTCGAATTCCTCTGCGCTGAATGTAAACTCGATAGTATAAGTATTGGTTGCGGTGTTGTTCTGGGAAATGATCTCCATTTGCGTAATTCCTTCCTGTCCGTCGGACATTGATATTTTTAAAATTCAGAAATATTACTATTTCCGATCAATTTTTACCGGAGTAAAATCCACGCCGTCAGCTGATACAAGGCGATAGTCGATGCCGTTTACAACACCGTTTAAAGCGCCTTTTATGCTGGCTCCGTGAAGATGTGCGTAATAACAGCGCTTTATGCCGTATCTCTGCAGCACATCAGTAAGATGAACATTCTCTTCCGACCGATATATCGGCGGGTAGTGAATGAACGCAACAGGCTCGCCGCCAAGCTTCAGCGCTTCCTTTACAGAAGCCTCCAGTCGTCCTGCCTCGCGGTTGAGCACCTTCATATCGGGCTGCTCACCGTTCTCTCTTATCCAGCCGCGTGTACCGCATATTGCCATACCCTCGACAAGAAAAGCGTTATTGAACAGGAACTGTATCGACGTGAAGCCGTTGCTCTGAATGAAATTGTTAAGCTTGTTCATGGTGCTCCACCAAAGATCGTGGTTGCCCTTTACAAGTATCTTTTTTCCCTTTAAGCGCGAATGGATAAACTCCATATCCTTGTACGAATCCTCAAGTCTCAGCGCCCATGAATGGTCGCCCAGCAGCACTACGGTGTCCTCGTCGGTAACCAGTGAGTTCCAGTTAGCTTCAAGGCGCTCCAGATAATTGCTCCAGCCTGAGAATATGTCCATAGGCTTATCGCAGCCTAACGAGAGATGAAGGTCGCCAATTGTGTAAAGCACATTCAGCCTCCCTTCTGAAATTTATGCCTTAAGGAAGTCGGTTACTACGCCGGGCATATCCTGCTTTTCAACAGAGCCTGTGAAGCGTATCTCCTTATCCTTTGTAGCCGCTAAGGGTGCAGGCATTCTGGTGTTTGTCATCTTCTCCAGACGGTCGATGATCTCGAACTCGTCCTCGGTGTCGATAACCCCGCCGACAGCCTCGTAAACCGCGCCGCTGAACTTGTAGGGGTTAGCGGTGGAGGCGATAACTGTCTTGGTTTCATCACCCGTTGCCTTGCGGTAATCCTCGTAAACCTTTACTGCAACGGCAGTGTGAGTATCAAGCAGATAGCTGTACTTGTCAAAGGTATCCTTGATGGTGGACTTGGTAGCCTCATCATCGCAACAGCCTGCGTAGAACAGCTCGGATATCTTAGCCTTTACATCAGCGGATATCTCGTATCTGCCGTCAGTCTTGAGTTTTCCGAACCAGTCATTGATAACTGCGTCGTTATCGCCGCTCAGATGGTACAGCAGACGCTCAAGGTTAGAGGATATCAGGATATCCATGGAGGGAGAAAC
>JAZNWG010000183.1:0-4761 GCA_045593225.1 Oscillospiraceae bacterium | reverse complement strand
AAGGGCGTTCAGGCTAAGAGCATCGAGGGCTACCAGTCAAAGACCTGGATATGCCTTGATTATATTGACGTTATCGTGCACGTTTTCATCGAGAACGACAGAGAATTCTACCAGCTCGAGCACCTGTGGGCTGACGGAACTCCCGTTGACATCAGCGAATGGGTGACAGACTGATCGTTTTTAGAAAAATTTTCTTAAAAAGCGGTTTTACTACTTGACAAAATTATATGTCTGATGTATAATAAGATATATACTTTTTGTATAACTACTATTTTGTAGAATAACCTGTGCCATACGGCAAAGGGAGGGAAATATAGATGGCAGAAATTCGTCTTGGTAAAAATGAATCTCTTGATACCGCTCTGAAGCGTTTCAAGCGTTCATGCGCAAGGGACGGCGTTCTTGCTGAAGTTCGTAAAAGAGAGCATTACGAAAAGCCTTCGGTAAAACGTAAGAAGAAGTCCGAAGCTGCTCGCAAGCGCAAGTTCTGATTTACGGATTTGCTACTTAAAATCAAACGGTTGAAGCGGACATTTTATGTCCGCTTTAATTGTATATGGAGGATTTATGCTGTTTAAGCCCACATTCTGGCTGAAAAGCGTTCTGGATATAGACGAAAAATTCTTGCGCGAAAACGGCGTAAAGGCGCTCGTGCTGGATCTTGACAATACATTGTCTATGCACGGAAACCCTGCCGCAGAGGCAGGCGTTCCCGAGTGGCTGGACGAGATGCGCAGGCTTGGCGTCAAAATGCGCGTCGTATCGAATAACACACACAAGCGTGTGGAACCGCTTGCTGAGAAGCTCGGACTACCGTTCACCGCAAACGGCGCAAAGCCACTGACCTTTGGCATTTCCAAGGCAATGAAAGCAATGGGAAGCACCAAAAAGGACACGCTCGTAGTCGGCGATCAGATATTCACCGATATCATGGGCGGCAATTTCAAGGGCGTGCGGACGGTGCTTGTAGAGCCGTTCCATCTTGAGAAGACATGGACATTCAGACTTAAAAGAAAGCTTGAGAGCCTTGTGTTCAAGCGCGATTATTCCAAGCTGGAGGTGAAATAATGGGTATTACATTCGGACCCGGCGGCAATTCGCTTAGCTGGGGCAAGAGAAAATTTCCGCAGGACCTTCCCGAATACCTTGCTTCAATGGGACTCAACGGCTATGAGATAGAGTGCGGCAGAGGCGTGCGTATAAGCGCAAACACTGTTGCAATGCTCCCTGAGCTCTCAAAGCAGCACGGAATATACGTAACGCTGCATGCGCCTTATTTCATCTCGCTTTCTTCCGTCGAGGAGGAAACGAGGCTTAAAAGCGTTGATTATATCATGCAGTCGGCAGTGGCGGCAAGGCAGGTCGGCGCTGAGAAGATAGTGGTACACTCGGGTTCATGCTCCAAAATGAGCAGGGAGGAGGCCACGGCGCTTGCATCTGACACTCTGAAAAGAGCGCAGGCGGCGCTTGACGAGGCAGGCTACTCCGATATCATCATTTGCCCCGAAACTATGGGTAAGATAAATCAGCTCGGCACGCTCGAAGAGGTCGTTGAGCTGTGCGGCGTTGATGAGCGCTTTCTGCCCTGTGTGGACTTCGGACATCTGAATGCGAGAACGCTCGGCGGCATAAAAGGCAAAGAGGAATACGCGCAGATACTGGACTATATCGAGCACAAGCTTGGTCACGACAGGCTCTCGCGTATGCATATACATTTCAGCAGGATAGAATTTACTGCAGGCGGCGAAAAGCACCATGTCACATTTGCGGACAAGCAATGGGGACCTGAGTTTGAGCCCCTCATGGAGGAGCTTCACCGCAGAAGCCTGGCTCCCTCGGTGATCTGCGAATCGGACGGCACACAGGCAGAGGACGCTGCAGAAATGAAACGCTATTTTGAATCCCTATAAACGGAGGTAAAGATATGAAAATTCTTGTAATGAACGGCCCAAATCTCAATCTTCTCGGCGAGCGTGAGCCCAGCATCTACGGCGGCGACACAATGAAATCCATCAATGATGAGATAACAGATGCAGCTATGAGCCTTGGTTATGACGTTACATTCTTTCAAAGCAATTCTGAGGGCGGTCTTATCGACAGGCTGCACGAGGCAAGGCTTGACTGCGCAGGTGTTATTCTCAACGCAGGCGCTTATACCCATTACAGCTATGCTATCCGCGACGCTATTGCAGCGATAAAGATACCCGTTGTCGAGGTGCATCTCTCCAATGTAAACAGCCGCGACGAGTTCAGAAAGAACTCTGTTATAGCTCCCGTATGCTGCGGCAGTATTGCAGGCTTCGGCAAGTACAGCTATACCCTCGGACTGTACGCGCTTCACAACAAGCTTGGTGGCTCAAATGAATAACATACAAAGACTGGCTGAAAAGCTCTCTGATACGACACATGGTGCGCTGATAACCTCTGAAGTAAGCAGGCGTTATTTCTGTGGCTTCAAGTCCTCGGCAGGAGTTATACTGGTGACAAAGGACTGCTCCTATCTCATCATAGATTCGCGTTATTACGATAAGGCTTGCCAGCGCGTGACCGACTGCGAGGTGCTGCTGATGGACGATGCCCGCAAGCAGCTGCTTGACCTGATGATAAAGCACAACATCACAAAGCTTTCGGTGGAGAGCGCTTACATGACCATCTCAGAGTACGAAAAGTACAAGAGCGACCTGTTCTATGCCGAGATAGACTGCTCAACATGGCTTTCCGATAAGATCTCCGCTATGCGCGTGATCAAATCCGCGGAGGAGGTCGAGCTTATCGTAAAGGCCCAGCGTATCGCGGAGGCTGCGTTTGAGCGCCTGCTTGAACGTATGCGCAAGGGTATGACCGAAAAACAGGTTGCGGCGCTGCTGAATTATTTTATAATGGACTGCGGTGCGGACGATATCTCGTTTGAAACTATTGCAGCCTCGGGAATAAACTCAGCGTCCCCTCATGCTGTGCCTACCGATAAGCCTCTTGAAAGCGGCGATTTTCTGACGCTTGACTTCGGTGCTGTTGTTGACGGATATCATTCGGATATGACGAGAACTCTTGTCATCGGCGAGCCTACTCCCGAAATGGAGGAGCTTTACAATGCAGTGTTCTACGCAAATCTTGACGGACTGCAGGCGGTGCGCGCTGATATCGGCGGTGCGGTGGTGGACAGCGTAGCACGCAGCACGCTGGGCGGCTGGGGTGGCTATGACAAGTATTTCGGACATGGTCTCGGTCACGGTGTAGGTCTTGAGATACACGAGGCGCCCACGCTCTCCCGAAAGAGCAGCTCGATGCTCCGCGAGGGTATGATAGTGACTATCGAGCCGGGTGCATATATCTCGGGAAAACACGGAGTGCGTATCGAAGATATGGTATTAGTTACAGAAAACGGCTGTGAAAACCTTACAATAACCACAAAAAAGCTAATTCGTATATGAAATTTCAGTTTTTTTATAAAAAACACTTGAAAAATTCCGCAATATAGGGTAAAATAATAAAGATGTATAGAATAGCGGTAGTTTGTGACCGCGGTTCGTATTAAATTTTAAAAATATTTGGAGGTATCCTACTATGGTAACAGCAGGAGATTTCAGAAATGGCATGACCTTTGAAGAGGAAGGCAATGTAATGCAGATCATTGAGTTCCAGCACGTTAAGCCCGGTAAAGGCGCAGCGTTCGTTAGAACCAAGGTAAGAAACGTTATTACAGGCTCTGTGGTTGAAAAGACATACAACCCCACAGCTAAGTTCCCCACAGCTTACGTTGAGAGAAAGGATATGGAGTACACATATTCTGACGGCGAGCTGTACCACTTCATGGACCCCGAGACATACGAGGATGTTCCCGTAAACGCTTCCGACCTTGGTGACAACTTCAAGTTCGTTAAGGAGAACATGGTATGTAAGGTACTGTCCTACAAGGGCAAGGTATTCGGCGTAGAGCCCCCCAACTTTGTAGAGCTGCAGATCACACAGACAGACCCCGGCTTTGCTGGCAACACAGCTACAAACGCTACAAAGCCCGCTACACTTGAGACAGGCGCAGAGATCCGCGTTCCCCTGTTCATCGACAACGGCGAGATCATTCGTATCGACACAAGAACAGGCGAATACATGGAGCGTGTAAAGTAATTTAAACTTGATTTTTGGAAAGGATTGATTATTATGACAATCGGCGAAAAGGTTTCCTACATTAAGGGCCTCGCAGAGGGCCTTGCTCTTGACGAGTCCACAAAGGAAGGCAAGATCCTTGCCGCAGTGCTTGATGTACTTTCCGACATCGCAGAAAACCTCAAGGAGGTTGACGACGAGCTCAACGACATCGCAGACGTTATGACTGACATGGAGGAGAGCGTTGCAGACCTTGAGGACATCGTATACGACATCGACGATGATGACGACGAGTATGATGATGACGATGATTTTGAGGACGATCTGGGCGAGCTGTATGAAACTACCTGCCCCGCTTGCAGCAACACTATCCGCTTCGATTATGAGCAGGCTGCTACAGGCGCTATGGATTGCCCCAACTGCGGTCAGCATCTCGAGTTTTCTCTTGAAGATGAGGACGACGCAGAATAATTGCTATGCTTAAATGCAAAGGCGGATCGGCGTTGTGCCGATCTGCCTTTTTCTTTTGAAAGGAAATGACATGAGCTGGAGAGATAATCTTATAAAAATAGAGCCGTATGTTGCAGGCGAGCAGCCCAACAAAACGGATTTCATCAAGCTTAACGCAAATGAGAACCCTTATCCCCCCGCACCGGG
>JAZNWG010000182.1:0-2776 GCA_045593225.1 Oscillospiraceae bacterium | reverse complement strand
GGGGATTCCGCGGCCTGTAAGTCTGGAGTTTACAAAGCAGGGTACAAAGCCGAACATTGTCTGGAATGCGGGCCAGCACTTGCCAGCGATAGCAACATACTTTCTGTAGCCCTTATGAGCCTCGATCCAGTCAAGCAGTGTGATCTCGTACTGAGCGAGCTTGGGCAGGATATCAGGCATCTTGTTGCCGTCGCCAAGCTCCTTAGCCATGTCAGCAGCAACCTCGGGGATTCTGGGGTCGCCCTCGTGCTTCTGGAAAGCCTCGTACAGGTCGAGCTCGGAGTTCTCCTCGATCTCAACGCCGAGGTTGTAAAGCTGCTTGATAGGAGCGTTACAAGCAAGGAAGTTGAGGGGACGGGGACCGAAGCTGATGATCTTGAGATCCTTCAGACCTACCATTGTTCTTGCAACAGGCAGGAACTCGTGGATCATGTCAGCAACCTCGGAAGCTGTGCCAACGGGATACTCGGGTATGTAAGCCTTGATGTTGCGCAGCTTCAGATTGTAGGAAGCGTTCAGCATACCGCAGTAAGCGTCGCCTCTGCCCTGAATAAGGGAGGTGTTGGAGTCCTCCTCAGCAGCAGCCGCGAACATTACGGGGCCGTCAAAATGCTTTGCAAGGAGTGTCTCTGCAATCTCGGGGCCGAAGTTGCCGAGGTATACGCAAAGAGCGTTACAGCCAGCCTTCTTGATATCCTCAAGAGCCTGTACCATATGAATTTCGCTTTCAACGATGCAGATAGGACATTCATAGATCTCAGCTGCGCCGTACTTAGCTGTATAAGCCTCAATAAGAGCCTTTCTTCTGTTTACGGAGAGTGTCTCGGGGAAGCAGTCACGGGAAACCGCAACTACACCCAGCTTGATTTCGGGAACGTTGTACATTGCTTTTATTTCCTTTCAGAATTTTTATTGCACTTTGAGGTTAGGTTAAAACCTAACACTACTTATAAATAGAATAGCACAAAAACGGCTTTTTGTCTAGTAGTTTTTTGACGTATTTGTTAAGAAATCTTATGATATATGTGGCAAAAACTTTAACTCAGATCAACAGTCAGGTATTGAAAAAGTTACAGAAACATGATATACTTTAATCGCGGAATATTCACGAATATATGAAAAGAGAACGAAAATGAAGCAAAAAATATTGTTTTTTATCACGCTGCTGACCATGATCCTTGTGTGCAGCGTTTTTGCCTTTGCCGAGGAGGCGCGATATGACGGCTCGGAGCTTTCTGCCGAGGGCTTCGGCGCGGCGTATAACCTCACTGACGGGGACGAGCGCACCTACACCACTGCCGACAATGGAAGCATTACCATAACAAACGAGGAGGGCATTGCTGCGCTCTATGTGGTATTCAACAGGCTTCCTGCGCTGTGGCAGCTTTCGGACGGCGAAAACACCGTCACCTGCGGCGAGGATACCTTCCTTCATGAATTTGTGAACGTCAAGGAGCGACTCGGCGGCACTCCCACAGAGATAACGCTTACCTTCCCCGAATATGTTTCTATATGCGAGGTCTATGCATTCACCGAGGGCGATATCCCCGACTGGGTGCAGCGCTGGCAGCCACCCTGCGAAAAGGCAGACCTTGTGATGTTCTCCTCTCACGCGGACGACGAGCATCTGTTCTTTGCGGGAGTGCTCCCCTACTACGCTGTGGAGCGCGGTCTCAGCGTGCAGGTGGTGTACATAATAAATCACTTCGATACCTACGCGCGCCCTCACGAGCAGCTTGACGGTCTGTGGGCGGTGGGTATCCGCAACTACCCTGTAATGACCGACTTCCCAGACCTGTACTCCGAGTCGGAGGAATACGCGTTATCCGTATTCTCCGCTTACGGAGTGGAATTCACAGATTTTATCGACTACATCACAGAGCAGATACGCCGATTCAAGCCGCTTGTCATAATGACGCACGACATTGACGGCGAATACGGCCACGGAACTCATATCCTCTGTGCAAAGGCGGTAATGGAGGCTGTAAATTTAAGCGCTGACCCGTCCTACCACCCCGAGAGTGCCGAAAAATACGGCGTGTGGGAGCCGCAGAAGACCTATCTTCACCTCTACCCCGAAGCCCCTATAACTATGGACTGGGACGTGCCGCTTGACGCATTTGACGGAAAGACCGCGTTTGAAGTTTCAAGGCTAGGCTTTGACTGTCACGAATCGCAGCACTGGACCTGGTTCTACGGCTGGGTATACGGCAAGAATTATCCCATAACCGCAGCAAAGGATATCCGCAGCTACTCCCCGTGCAGCTACGGTCTGTATAAGTCCACTGTCGGCGCTGATGTTGTGGGCGGAGATTTCTTCGAGAACGTCGTTACCTACCCCGAGCAGGAGGCCATCGCAAAGGCTGAAGCGGAGCGGCTTGAACAGGAACGCTTAGCTGCCGAAAAGGCAGAGCAGGAGCGGCTCGAGGCAGAGCGGTTAGCCGCTGAAAAGGCTGCCGCAGAGGAAGCCGCAAGGCTCGCGGAGGAAGAACGCCGTGAACAGGAGCGGATCGCTGCCGAAAAGGCTGCCATAGAAAAAGCCGAAAAGGAAGCCGCGGAGCGTAATATCTTTACGGCACTCATCTGTGCCTGCGGCGGTGCGGCGATAATCATTCTGCTTATCGCGACGATCCTTCTGAAACGAAAGAGGAAGAGATAAATCGGAATTTGACGCTATATTTCAAAAACGATTGTAGCGGCGGAATCTAGCGTTTTGCGCGAAGCGCATAATGCGTCCGCCCGTTTTGCATAATGCATTTTCGGGCGGATATGGAAT
>JAZNWG010000181.1:0-2593 GCA_045593225.1 Oscillospiraceae bacterium | reverse complement strand
GCTTATCATACCCTTTTTCACAGCGTCCTCGATATCGGCTGTCTTGTATGCGATATCGTCCGCCGCTTCAAGCAGGAATGTCAGCGGATAGCGGCAGCCCTCCGCGCCTGTTTCGGAAACTATGCTCCTGTAAAGCTCCTCCTCGGTGAGGTAGTAGCCCATTTTTTTAGTCTTTATATCGCCGCTCTTCTTGTCTATACCGAGCGAGGACACAGGATATTTTATCACTGTATTCAACAGCGCGTAGGTGAGGTTCATGCCGTGCTCGTCAATGAGGTAATGCAGCTTTGTCAGCACTCTGAGAGCCTGCGCGTTGCCCTCGAAATTAAGGAGGTCGCATCTCATCTGCGGCGAAAGCAGCTCCGAAAGGGGCTTGTCCTTGTATGTAAGATGTGGCAGGTGCCTCGAAAACCACCCGCGTATCGTGAACTTGCCGAAATGCTCGAACGGCGGGTTGCCTATATCATGGATAAGCCCCGCACACCGCAGGATATCGCAGCACGCCTCGCGTATCTCATGCGTTATCTCGGTGCGGCCCTCGTCCATAAGCCTGCGAAGTGCTGTGTCACCCACCGACTCTGCAAAGGACGACACCTCCAGCGAATGCGTCAGCCTTGTGCGCACGAAGTCGCCTCTGTCAAGCGGAAATACCTGCGTTTTATCCTGAAGTCGCCTGAACGACGCGCTGCCGATTATCCTGTGATAATCCTTGCGGAAATCGGTGCGCACATCGTTTGCGTTTCTGCGGACGGTCTGCCTGCTGCGTGTACTGCAAAGCAGCCTGTCCCATGTCATCTGTGGCATAAATTCTCCTTAACCAAGCGTCCTGACAAGCTCTCTGAAATGCTCGCCGCGCTCCTCAAAATTCTTGTAAAAGCCGTAGCTTGCCGCCGCAGGACAGAGTATCACCCTGCGCTTTGCAAACGCTCTTGCAGCCTTCACCGCGTCGGGAAGTCCTGCCGCCATAACGATATTTACAGCCTTGTTCGTGATAGCCTCCGCAATGCGCTCGCCTGTGTCGGGAAGCAGTATCACATTCTCAACGCTGCCCTTGTTAAGAAAATCGGTCAGCTTGTCGTAGGGGATTCCGCGCTCCATGCCTCCGATGATAACGCAGTCCGCGCCGTCAGGGAAAGCCTGCACCGCCGCAATTGCAGCCTCTGGGATAGTGCAGATACTATCGTTGATGTACTCAACTCCATCAACTGTCGCGATGTATTCAAGCCTGTGCGGAAGTCCGCCGAAATCGGGCAATGAAGCAAGGCTCTTTTCAATATCTGCACCGCCAAGCACAGCCGCCTGCAGCGCAACCGCGATGTTGTATACATTGTGCTTTCCGCGAAGCCTTGTGTTTATTTCAGCCGCAGGAATAACGCGGTCAAAAAGCGTTATATCGCCGCCGTCTGTCATGATGTCAGCACTTCCGCCAAAGGAAGCCGAGATAACTCTGCCTTCCCCGTTTTCGGGCAGGATATCGCAGTTTATTATCGCAGTATCGTGGTCATTCTGATACCGCCAGATATTTTCCTTTGCCGCCTTGTATGCGACAAAGCCCGTGTAGTGGTCAAGATGCTCGGGGAAGATATTAAGCAGCACCGATATCTCGGGCGAATGCTGTACGAATTCCAGCTGATGGCAGGAAAGCTCGCACACCGCGACAGTGTCGGGTGTCATCTCCTCGAAGCGCTCCAAGGGCGGCACTCCGATGTTGCCGATAAGCATAGTCGGCAATCCGCTTGCTTTAAGAAAATGATGTACAAGCGACGAAGTGGTGCTCTTGCCCTTGGTGCCTGTAACGCCTATCACCTTGCAGGGGCGCAGCCTTAAAAGCAGCTCCGTCTGGGTCAGTATCTTAGCCTTTTCCGAAGCATTCAGCTTATCCTTGATGATAACTCCGGGCGACTGCAAAAGCAGGTCATAGCTCTTTGCCCTGTCGAGATAATCCTCTCCGCAAAGCAGCGTCACGCCCTCAGCCTTCACCTCATTTCTGTCTGCTATCGCAATTTCGGCGCAGCAGCCGAGCTTATTAAGTATATCAAGCCACACCCTGCCCTCTCGTCCGAAGCCGAGGATAGCGGCTCTTTTGCCCTCAAAAAAGGGCTTTAATGTCATAATATCCATATTCCCTCTGTTACGCACAATATATTTGTAGGGACACGGCTTGCCGTGTCCGCATTTATTTCAGCAGATACAAAAACTCCTCGGGAACGAAATTATCATCATCAAAGAATTTCGTAAGATCGGGAATGTCAAAGCCGCCTATCTCGCGGAAGTCATAGTATCTTCTGAGCAATGCGGGAGCGCTCGCACCGCGCATTTTAAGCGCCATATCAAGCGAAAGTCTTATCTCGTCGCGCGTGCCTACGCACTCAAACGGCTTATCCTCGCCGTCCAGCACCAGCCCGTCAAACATCTCGGATAGCTCGGACTTCTCCAGCATATTGCAGCCGAATATCTTTGTAAGCTGCTCATCATCGAGGAATGCGGAAAGCAGGATATAGACGTACAGGCACTTTGCGCACTCGCCGCACCACACGTCCGTCTTGCTGCCAAGATTGCAGCTCTGGAATACTCCGAAATACTGCGGATATTT
>JAZNWG010000180.1:0-7799 GCA_045593225.1 Oscillospiraceae bacterium | reverse complement strand
CTCTGCCTCCTGTGCGAACTTCTTATACATATCCGTCCACTCGAAATGCTCGCCCGAGGCAGCATTCTGAAGATTTCCTGTGGTGTTTGTAATGCCGCCCAGCAGCTCAAACCACATATAAGCGTGAGCCTTTTCGTTGTCCGCAGTCTCGCGGAAGATAGCCGCTATCTGCTCAAAGCCCTCGTTCTGCGCAGCCTTTGCGAAATAGTCGTACTTGCTGCGCGCCTGAGTTTCGCCCGCAAATGCCGACATGAGGTTAGCCTCTGTTCTTGTACCCTTGATATCCATAATATTCTCCTTTCGGGTTTTTGAGAATATTATGACCGTATTTTCCCTTTATATACCAAAACGGCGAGCTTTATGCCCGCCGCTTTATGTTATTACTTAATTGTCAGCATTTCCTTGATGATAGCCTGAACTCTGTCAGCGACTGCCTCAGGAGCAAGCTTCTCGCTGAAGCTCTTGTCTCTTGCCGCTACCTCAACAACGCCGTCCTTGAGATTTCTGGGGCTTACAACAAGTCTGATGGGGCAGCCGAGAAGGTCAGCATCAGAGAACATAACGCCTGCGCTTACGTTCGCTCTGTCGTCGTAGATGACCTCAACTCCGCGAGCCTGAAGCTCGTTGTACAGTGCGTCAGCCTTAGCCTTTACCTCTGCGTCGTCTGCTCTTACTGCGCAGATGTGCACCTGCCACGGAGCGATTGCCATAGGCCAGATGGGACCGTAATCGTCATGGTGGGCCTCGCATACGGAAGCCGCAAGACGTCCGACACCAATACCATAGCAGCCCATGATGGGAGTCTGCGCATTGCCGTCCTTGTCAAGGTAGGTCATGCCCATGGACTTACTGTACTTTGTGCCAAGCTGGAAGATGTTGCCTACTTCAATTCCGCGGGAAATGCTGATCTCGTGCTGTCCGCACTCGGGGCAGATACCGCCGTCGATGATCTTTGCAAGGTCAAGGTACTCTACCTCACCGATATCGCGCGCGATATCAAGGCCTGTGAGGTGGTATTCCTCCTTGTTTGCGCCGCAGGAAAGGTTGTTTGTGTTCAACAGGGACTTGTCATACAGCACTGTGCAGCCGCCGTTCACATTAAGTCCTACAGGGCCGATATAGCCTGCATTAAGGCCGCACTCCTCTGTGATGACAGCAGGGTGAACATCATAGCCGAGGTGATTTGTAAGCTTTGTTTCGTTGATGTCAAGATCGCCTCTGATGAAGATAACGATGTAGTGATCGTCAGAATTTCTCTGATATACTACTGCCTTGCAGCTCTTGTCTGTGGGTGTCTTGAGGAAGTTGCAGATATCCTCGATAGTGTGGATATCGGGAGTGTATACCTCCTTAAGCTCCTCGGAAACCGCGTCGCGTGTGTTCTCGATGATGCTCTCGGCAGCCTCCATATTAGCGCGGTAGCCACACTTCTTGCAGATAGCAATGCTGTCCTCGCCGATAGGAGTGAGCAGCATAAACTCGTGGGAAATGCTGCCGCCCATCATGCCGCTGTCGGACGCAACGGAGATGACCTCAGGGATACCTGCTCTCGCATAAACGCGCTCATAAGCCTTGTGGCAGCGGTAGTAGTACTCCTCAAGGTCCTCCTGTGAGGTGTGGAAGGAATAAGCGTCCTTCATTGTGAACTCGCGCACTCTGATAAGACCGCCGCGGGGTCTTGCCTCATCGCGGAACTTTGTCTGGATCTGATAAATCATGAAGGGATACTTTGTATAGCTGTTTGCATATTCGCGAACGAGGTGCACCGCAGCCTCCTCATGTGTCATACCAAGCACCATCTGCGCCTTGTTTCTGTCGGAGAAGCGCAGCAGCTCGTTGCCGATGCTCTCATATCGACCCGACTCCTGCCACATAGTCGCGGGCATTACAACGGGGAACATTACCTCCTGACCGTCGATAGCGTCCATCTCCTCGCGGATTATCTGCTCGATCTTGCGTGTAACTCTCTTTAAAGGCATATAGCTGGAGAAGATACCGTTTGCAACGTACTTCATATAGCCGCCTCTTACCATCAGCGCATGGCTGTCAATGTTGCAATCGGAGGGGCGCTCCTTAAAGCGATCGCCTACAAGCTTGTCAAGTTTCATAGTATTTCTTCCTTTCAAAAAAATAAAGCCCTGAACCTATAAATAGGCTCAGGGCGAACTTTTACATAGTCCGTGGTACCACCTGAATTCGGAGCAGCGCTCCGCACTCTTTCCCGATAACGGTGGGGACCGTCGCCGCTTACTGGGTCAAGACCGTTCGGGGCGAGGCTCAAAGACGGGTTCGGCAAAGCTTCAACAGCGGCTCGCACCAAGCGCCGCCTCTCTGGAGTATCCGCAATACCTACTGTTTCTTATCACAGCCTTTGCAACTTTTATTAGTATAGCATGAATTTATGGCATTGTCAAGCGCAAAAAACGAAAACGCCGCGCATTCGGCGGCGATATTCGCTTTATCTACACATAATCACATTGTGGATTTTCTTATAAGCATCTCAAAGCTGAGATTTGTGGTCTCGCTGATAGCGTTGCCCTTGATAGCCTCCAGCAGCACTGCTGCGGCAGCCGAGCCAAGCTCGCTTGCGTTGAATATGAGCGAGGTTATGGGCGGCGAATAGTTGACAAGGTATGCGCTGTCGTAAAAGGACGCTACGCGGATATCCTGCGGAACGTTCTTTCCGAGGTTGTTAAGCTCTGCAAGCAGCTTCATACAGATGATATCATCACCGCAGATGATACATTTCGGCTCCTCTCTGAGAAGCGCTGCGACAGCCTTGCTGAACTGCATGGCGCTTTCGATGCCCGTGTAGACCATGTTCTCGGAAGGCACTGCGCCAATAGCCTCATATGCGCTTTCAAAGCCCTTGTAGCGGGTCTTGTTTACGGTAAAGCTCATGCTGTTCATGAGCAGACCTATGCTCTCGGGTGGGTTTGACATCAGAAGATACGAGGTAAGCTCGCGGCAGCCGTCAAAGTGGGAGCTGTCCACCGTGATAGCATCTGGAGCAACGCTCTTTCCGATAACGACGTAAGGCACGCCGTATTCCTTCAGAAGCTTCTCCATCTTATCGTCCGAAACGGGACGGGTGATGATGACACCGTCCACCTTTCTGTTCTGTACAACACGCGTAAGCTGAGAAAGATCGCTCTTATCGGTGCTTATTATTACCGCATCATAGTCGTGCACCGCACATTCGCGGCTGATACCCATGAGACAGGTCTGGAAGAACGGTGCGTCTGTATCATCGCTGTCCATCGGAATAACAACGCCTATGTTGTAGGTCCTGGATTCAGAAAGACTTTTTGCAATGCTGTTAGGACGATAGTTCTTCTCCTTTATGCATTTCATGACCTTTTCACGTGTCTGCACGCTTATTCTGCCCTTTCCCGATATCGCGCGTGAGATCGTGGATTTGGACAACCCGAGCTCCGTAGCAATATCGTCGAGCAGGGTCTTTTTGCTTTTTGTACTGTCGTTCATTATGTTCCTTACCTGTTGCTGTGCCAAAGCACAGTCACACGATCAAGTCTTATCACTTCTTCTTTGCGGCCTTTTTTGCTTCTTTCTCGGCTTTCTTTCTGTTCTTCTTGTCTTCCTTGGGATCGAAAGCAACAGCCTTCTTCTCTTCCTTCGGAACAGGCATAGCGCCCTCTACAGCAACATTTGTGCCGTCGTTTGCATCGAAGATGTTCATGGTGCGCTCGCGAAGTGTGAAATAAAGCTCTGTTTTCTTGAAAAGCTCTATCTGCTCCGCATCTGTCATATCAGCGATCTGAACACGAAGGATTATCTTCTTGTCGCCGCCGTATACAGCATGGATATGTATCTCGCTGCCCATCATCTCGGTCACCTTTACATCGGCGCGGATAGCATTGGGAGCATCCTTGTCGCAGATGATGAGGTTCTCGGGGCGAACGCCTACAAGCACCTTTGTGGGGTCTACAGGCTTCTGCATAAGAGCCGCATTGATGTACTCGGGAACAGCGATCTTTGCGCCATCGATAGCTACCGAATACTGCTGGTTTTCCTTAACGAGCGCAGCATCAAAGAAGTTCATCTGTGGTGTGCCGATAAAGCCTGCTACGAATGTGTTTGCAGGGTGGTTGAACAGCTCCTGAGGTGTGCCCACCTGCATGATATAGCCGTCCTTCATGATAACGATACGGTCACCGAGCGTCATAGCCTCGGTCTGATCGTGTGTAACATATACGAATGTGGTGTTGATCTTCTCACGCAGCAGGATTATCTCTGCTCTCATCTGGTTACGGAGCTTTGCGTCGAGGTTAGGGAGCGGCTCGTCCATCAGGAACACCTTGGGAACGCGCACTATCGCACGACCGATAGCAACACGCTGGCGCTGACCGCCCGAAAGCTGCTTGGGCTTTCTTCCGAGCAGGTCTGTAATGCCGAGTATCTCAGCAGCATTGAGCACCTTCTCGTGGATCTCCTTGTTGGGGACCTTGCGCAGGCGCAGACCGAACGCGATGTTCTCATATACGCTCATGTGCGGATACAGAGCATAGTTCTGGAATACCATCGCGATATCTCTGTCCTTGGGCTCCATATCGTTTACAACGCTCTCACCGATGGATATCTCGCCATCGCTGATATCCTCAAGGCCTGCGATCATACGCAGTGTTGTGGACTTACCACAGCCCGAGGGGCCTACGAGAACGATAAATTCCTTGTCCTTTATATCAAGATTGAAGTCATGTACAGCAACAAAGCCGTTGTCGTACTGCTTCTTGACATTCTTTAAAATTACATCAGCCATAATATATCCTCCATTCTGCCACAAGGCAGCGTCAATTTCAAGTAAGGCTTAGCCCTTTACAGCGCCGCCTGTCACGCCCTCGACGTAGTATTTCTGCAGACCTAAGAACAATCCTGTTACGGGTATCGAAACGAATAGTCCGCCCGCACAGAACAACGTGAAGTAGTTGTTGATCTGCTCCTTCTGCAGCCATTTATACAAGCCGACAGCAACGTTGTACGCCTCTTCGTGACCGAATGTGATGAGCGAAGCATACATAAAGTCTCCCCACGGAGCGATAAATGCCATCATGATGGTGTAGATGATGATAGGCTTTGCCATGGGCATGATGATCCTGAAGAACACTCTCGAACGCGAAGCGCCGTCTATTCTCGCAGCCTCATCAAGGGATCTGGGGATAGTGTCAAAGTAGCCCTTGGCGATGTAATAGCCCATACCTGAGCTTGCAGCGTATACAAGGATAAGTCCGGGAATGGAGTTCTCGCTTGTCAGACCGAAAAGCTTCAGTATGAAATATGTTGCGATCATCGAAAGGAAGCCGGGGAACATTCCGAGAACGAGCATTATGTTCATCAGAAGCTTACGGCCCGCAAATCTCATTCTGGACAGCGCATAGGCTACGCAGAGCACGATAGCTGTCTGGAGAACGGAGTTGAAAAGTGCGATAATGAATGTGTTGAAGTACCAGCCAAGGAAATCAGTCTTTGTGAACAGAACTTCAAAATTCTTAAGCGACCATTCCTTGGGGATTATGTAAGTCACCATAGAGGTAGACTCGCCGCGGAACGCCTGGAAGATCAGATATACAAAGGGGATCAGCCAGATCACACACAGCAGCGTCAGGAATACGTATATCGCAGTGCGTATAAAGCGTTCCTTTCCGGATTTACTTACGGGCTTTTTCATTACTGGAAATCCTCCTCGTTCTTCATCGCAGGCATGAGGTTGTATACCACCAGCGAGATAACAGCTACCACAAGGAATACCAGAATACCGATAACGGCAGCCGTCTTATAGTCGTTGTTCTCTACCGTCAGCGAGTACAGCCATGTAATGAGCAGGTCTGTATTGCCCGCGCCGCCTTCGAATGCAGCGGTCTTGGGCGCACCGCCTGTGAGCAGGTAGATAACGTTGAAGTTGTTGATGTTAGCTGTGAAGCTTGTAAGCAGGTACGGGCCTGTTACAAACAGCATATACGGAAGCGTGATCTTTGTAAACTGCTTTATTCCCGAGGCGCCGTCTATCTTCGCACTCTCGTAGAGATCAGCAGGAATGTTCATGAGCACGCCCGTTGTGATAAGCATAAGGTACGGTATTCCGACCCAAAGATTTATGACAAGCACCATTATTCGCGCAAGATCAGGCGTCGTAAGCCAGCCTATGTTCTCTGTTATCCAGCCGAGGCCCTTGAGGATACTGTTCACGATACCCTCGTCAGCGAACATCTTGGATACCAGCAGCAGTGATACGAACTGCGGCACCGCGATAGTCATGACGAGCATAGTTCTGAAGCCCCTCTTGAACTTGATACCCTTGCGGTTGATCGCGATAGCCACGAACATACCGAGGAAGTAGTTGGAGAAAGTAGCGATAAGCGCCCAGAGCAGTGTCCAGATAAGTATCTCTCTGAAGGTGTACGCAAACTTTCCTGTGCCCGACATATCAGTGCCAAGCATGGTCTGGAAGTTCTCCCAGCCTACCCAGTCAAACAGCTTCTCGGGGGGCAGGTGAGAATAGTCGTAATTGGTAAACGCAATGAGTATCATGAAGAATATCGGGATAACGGTAAATACCACGATACCCAGCAGCGGCACTGCAAGCAGCGTCTTGTAGTACTGCTCATCGCCGAGGGACTTGATGTCGTCCTTGAAGGACTTGGGACGAACGCCCTGCTCAATAAGCTGCTGTGCCAGATAGTTCTGCTTGATGTTGATTATCCATGTGTAGATGAAGCCAAGTACAAAGAATATCGTCAGCACGCCGTACAGCAGTATCTTAAGGCTGTTGTCCTTGTAGGTAACGATCTCAAGGCCGTACTCGTTGAGCGTCTTAACTACCGCCTCTTCGCCGAGCGAGCCGAGCCCTGCAAGATAATCGAAGCCGAACATTACCATGAAAGTAACAAAGATCGCCTCAAACAGCAGGAAAAGGATACCTCTGCCCACCTGACGGCGGAAGAACTGACCGAAGCCCATGATGAAGAACGAGGTCTTTGTCTTCCAGTCGCCCTTCACAAAAGCCTCTCCTATGCCTGCGAAGAATCTGCCGATACTGCAGATCCAGCCCCAGATAGCAAGGGGGATCTTCTTTAATGCGCCCCAGATCTTTCCGGGGAGTTGAGTGAAGAACATGCGGAAATTATAGCCGAAGCGCTTCGCCGGCGATAATCCCAGATATTCAAGCTCGGGTAACTTTTTCATGGTGTGACCAGTCCTTTCATATAAAATGCTAAAATGATAGCTGCCGTTTCAAAAAAGCACATTTTCTGCACTCTTTTGAAGCAGCAGCTATACAGCGGGCGGTCATAGGCTTGGGCCGCCCGCTGAAAACCGCTTTATTTATGTGTTATGGGAGAATGGAATGAATTCTGAAGAAAGATTACTTAGCTGCCTCGATACCAGCCTGCAGATCTGCAAGTGCTGCAAGGAGTGTAGCATCATCAGCTGTATCATACATACCGCTGTTTACGTCTGTACCAAATGCCTCTGTGAGCTCCCAGTAAGCGTTGGGGTACTGACCCTGACCGGGGCAGAATGCCAGCTGCTCTGCAAGAGCTGCAAGAGCGATATCGGACTGGATAGCGTCAGACTTCTGAGCGTTCAGGTTGGAGGGACCCCAGCCGTTGTTCTCGAAACGAACCATCTGCATCTCTTCGCTTGTGAGATAAGCTGCAACAAGGTGGCAGAATGTAGCCTTGTCAGAGTCTGTCTGGGGCTTAACGCCTACCAGCTTGAAGCCGCCGAAGCCGCTCATCTGGTATGTCTGACCGTCAACTGTGAATGTGGGGAGCTTAGCTGCG
>JAZNWG010000179.1:0-3757 GCA_045593225.1 Oscillospiraceae bacterium | reverse complement strand
CGCAAGCTCGTTTGCTGCAACGTCAAGCGCACAGCTTCTCACCGACAGCTTGTAGCCGCCCTGACATTCGTTATACACAACGCACGCGTCGATACTGTCGACCTGAATAACAAAGTCGCTGATAACGCCGAGGATATTGGGGTCGCAAGGCTCGGAGCAGACAATGGCAGCGCGGTATTTTTCAATGTAGTTGTTGTTCGTGATAGCGATTCCTGCTGTTTCAAGCTCGGAAATACTGAAATTCGCGTACTTCAGCCTTGCGATAAAGCCCTTGTCGTACTGCAGGAAGTCTATCATATCGCGGTCAAGCGGGTGGCTTATCTCGGAAAGCTGGTTACTGTCCATGTAAAGTCCGTAATACAGCGCCGTCGCAAGATCGGGGTCTTCGTTTACATCAAAGCCTACCGCGTTCAGCATGGAATAGCATATTGTCGCACAGCTTACAAGGTGGCTGCGTATCTCCGCCATATCGTCCGAGGCTCTGCCTGTCGCGTGGTGGTCTATCATCGCGATATTCTGCGCCTCAAAGCGCTGGACGTTGCCCTCGCCGTACTGGCAGTCTACCGTCAGCAGCAGCTCAGGCGCAGAAAGCTCCTGAATATACTCCAGCGGTATCTGAAGCTCCGATACCAGCAGCTTCATATTGCTTTTGGTAATGACATTCCTGCCGCCGTACACGAGCCTTACTTCCTTGCCGCGGCTCTTGAAATATTTATACAGCGCATAGCCCGAGCCGACAGCGTCCGCATCGGGATTGTCATGCACCTGGATAACTATCTGCTGAAATCTGTCTAAATCGGTTAAGATCATATCAATTCTCCAATGCTTATTCGATCGTGAAAGCGCCCGAGGTAAGGTCTATCGTCATCGCAGGACGGATACCAAAGCCCTCCGCGCCCACTATACAATTGACAAGCCTGCCCTCGCAACGGCTGTTGCCGACGGTGTAAGCCTCGCACGCACTTCCCTCGACGGTAGTTCTCAACCACCAGAAGTGGTTGTCAACGCCGAAATCGTTCAGCTCAACGTCATACCACTGAGAATCGTCCTGCTCCACAGCCTCGGGGGTGGGCTTTGCATACTTGCTTACATCAGCATAGGCCAGCCACTGAAGCTCGTCCTCGGAAAGCAGGAACACCTTATCCTCTGTAACCTGTCCGTTTGTTTCGACGTTTGTCGTAAGTATCGCAGCAAGCTCCTCATCTGTGAAGCCATTCAGGAAGCCCGCCTCATCGTCATAGCCGTTCTTGCTCTCGCTCATTGCGTAGTAAGAGGGCGCCTGATCTGCGTACTGAACGACCTCTCTCTCGGAGTTTAGCCATGTCCTGATATTGGAGTAAGCCCAGCGATTGTCGCCGCGGATCATCTGCATCATCAGATCGTCAAAGCCCGATGTATCGGCAGTCCAGTAGGACTCGCCGAGGTAGTCGTTATATTTGCCGCTCTCCGCAGCGTCAAAGCATTTCATTGTAAGTATCTTGTCGGCAAGCACCACAGCGCTCTTGCCGTCATCATTGAACTTTATGATACGCCATTCAACAGGTGCGCCGTTGTACTGACCCATTATCACAGTATCACCAAGCTCGATATTGATAGCAGGCTCTACGACTGTCGGTATGTACTCGGTGGTAGTCTGCGTAGTTGCAGCTGTTGTAGTTGTAGCGGACGTAGTAGTCGCAGCCGTTGTAGTAGTTGTAGAAGTCGTCGTCTGCTCCGTAGCGGAAGTGGTTGATTCAGTCGGCGTAGTGCTCTGCTCTGTCGTGCTCATAGAAGTCTGCGGCTCAGACGAGGTGAGGATATCGTCCTTTACATCGGCGCTGTTGAGCAGATTAAATGCCAAAACAACCCCGACTATGAGCAGCACCAGCGATGCAGCAACTACGATAACGGATATAAGCGCACTCTTATCGGTGTTGCCGTCGCTCTGAGTGATATCGTATACCTGCGGCTTCTCGTTGCCCTCATCAGGAGCCGCCTGCGGCTCGTCGGCAACAGCAGCCCTTGCAGAAAAGCCCGAAAGGCAGGTCAGTATACTCTTGTAGCCTTTATCTGCCTCGGAATCAAGCCACTGGTGCGTCATCAGGAAATACTCCATAGACTTACTGAGCTGCACCTTTTCAAGCTCATAAACCACTATCGGGATCTTCTTGCTGACCGCTCTCTCGACCTCACGCAGAACGTGCGGCGAGCTGTTGGATTGCTCTGAAAGCAGCAGAAGCATAACGTCGGAGCTGTCGATACCGTCGATTATCTCCTCCGCATACTCATGGCCCGAGCGTATATCACGAGGCGCAAGAAAGCACTTATAGCCCTCTTTTTCTATAAGCGCGCACACCTCGCGCACTTCCTTTGAATTCTCAGATGAATGAGATAAAAAAACCTGCATTTCAATAACCTCCGCATCTCATTACACATTACATAAGAACCGCACGCCGTTCTCAAAATCAAAGATTTTGACGGCTGTGCGAACCTTGAAATATGCGTGCGCCGCTTTGCGGCTTGCTGCTTACACAGCTTGTAGGAACAAGTTCCTACAACGCATAATATCAGTATTTATTTTAGCATACTTTTCCTTGATTTGCAATAGCAAAACGCCCGCGGAAAACATCTTCCTCGGGCGTCGTTTATTTGATATATGTCGCAGATACGCGGTTATTTTACAGTGGATTCGTAGTTGTATTCGTCGATGTTTGACGATACGCATTCACTGAACATACTGTCAAGGTCCTCGTAGCCTCTTACTTCATCGCCCACGAGCCACGTCCATGAATCAGGGTGATAATAGCCTGTATTGACCTTATTTTTTGCGGCTTCTGTTATCTCGCAGCCATTAAGATCAACATCGCCGCTTCCGTCAGCCATGATCTTTATGTCATTGAATTGTACAAATATGTAATAAGCCTGTGTCGTGTTTATTATTCCCTTGTCCTTGTTCTTAACCTGATATCCCGATATATTCAACGCCACCTTATAAACGCAATAGAGCGAATTATGTATATCAGGCTCAAAGCCTTCCTTTTCGGATATAAACCAATGCCCGAGAAGCTCGGTGCTCTTGATGCTCTTTACAACAGGTCTTTCGCTGTAATAAGCAGTAAGCATATCCTCCGCCTGCCTGTTCATAGCCTCCATCAGCTCCTCGGGTATCTGACCTAGCTCCTCGGCGTAGTAGTTCAATCCCTCAACGGTATATTCCTGCGAGGTCTTTACAAGCTTGTAGCCGTTGTCAAGGCAAAGATCCTCAAGACTACCGTGATCGGCGGTTACTGTTACGATATCCCCGTTGCTTAGTCCGTAAAAGCTCTCCGCATTGAAATAAATATCCTTAATGGGAATATTATTATCGGTATTTATAAGCAGCTGTCCATCGGGAGCAATACCCGAAAAGCTCACCTCTATGTATTCAAATGGGTCGAAGTCCTTGAGCTCCTCAAGACCCGAAACAGTGTACTCCATATCCGAATAGATGAGCGTTACAGGATATTTTTCAGTAAGCTTTTCTTCGTTTACAGACCATGCAAACTCAATGTTATCACCGTTCGTCAGCAGATTGTTCTCGTCAAAGCTGCCGCCGATAGAGCTGCTGAGAGCCGCCCGCCGCAAGCACCGCTTTACATATTTTACGCATAAGAACACTTCCTTTTTACATACTAATGCAGGCTCTTCCTGTACCGCAAGTATGATTATAGCACAATGCGCGAAAAATGCCAACTATTTTAATACTATTAGTCAACATATAGTCATACTATAATATTGT